>NZ_JBIUHC010000014.1:0-103248 GCF_044627735.1 Cupriavidus sp. CuC1
CTTGCCATCCTTCAAGCTCTTCTTGTTGTTGCAGAGGCTTGAAAGTTAACACAAATTCGAATTTGTTAACAGTATTGAGCCTAGGCCGGGCGGCGGCTGTACTAGCGTGGTGATCTACTGCCCTGTTTATGTCAATGAGCCACCGGCACTATAACGCCGGCGGTGGATTGGTATCCAAGATACTGGTTATTCACCTAATACGATGGTTTAGATGGTCAATATCCTACTCCGGAAGTTCAGGGTACAATTTCCCGCCTGCGATATGCGTCGCTTGATAAAACGCGGCGCAGCCGGGTAAACGATAAGACGCAATGGCATATGTGGGAATAGGAGCAAAAAGTACAGCTTTCTTGACCACGATGTCTAAATGCTTTGTGTTAGAGTGCTGCGATATGCACTTCCATGCTGGGCTGTAGCGGACTTACATCGTCCTATTTGGAAATCATTATTAGATAACGCGCGTAATTCGGATGAACGCAATAATTATTCTTGGGATGCATCGAAGTGGCACGTCGGCGTTGGCTGGTGTGCTAGATTTGATGGGGGTGGATGCGGGTGATAATCTGCTTCCGCCCGTCAAGGGAGATAACCCGAAAGGCTACTGGGAAAACTCAGCAATCGTAGCTTGCCATGATGCGCTGTTGGCGAGGATTGGGTCTACTTGGCAGGATGATCGTCCACTTCCCGAGAATTGGTGGAAGGCTGAAGAGGTGGAACCCTTCCGCGTCCAGTTGATGGATCTTGTGCGCCATTACTATGGTGCTAAGCCATTATGGCTTTTGAAAGATCCAAGATTATGCCGTTTATTGCCGCTCTGGATGGATATACTGGTAGAGCTTGAGATATCGCCGCATTTCATACTTTGCTTGCGCCATCCTCGTGAAGTTGCTGCTTCTCTTGCCGCGCGAGAGGCGGTTCCAGAGGAGCTTTCATGCATGTCATGGCTGGCCCATGTCTTGGAGGCCGAGCGTTGGTCTGGCCATTCCCCTCGTACCGTTGTCACATATGACCTCCTGCTAAACGATTGGCAGGCGATAGTGCGAAATATCGCAGAAACTTTCAACCTGTCCTTATGCTGGGATAAACAAGCGGAAGTTAATGCTTTTCTTGAGCCGACATTAAGGCATCATTATGCCTCGCAAGACATATCAGCTTCTCATGAATCAGTAAGGCTGGCCGTCGACGCATATGAGGCAATAGAGGCAGATCAATTTGAAAATATTCCAGCTATACGCAATAGATTCGACCTACTGTCCAAATTGATTTCCCCCTGGTCCTTCGGTGGTGGATCAAATGGTAAATCGATGAATGAAAAAAGCATAGTTCAATTGTTCGTCGATAGCGGTAGTGGATTTTCGGAGTCCGAGTCGATTATTCATATTGTTGATGCGACCTTGCCTGAATGCAACCCCATTTTCGAGCTAGACAGTCGGAGGGGGGTAAAGGCTCTGCGTCTGGATCCTTTGGATGATAGCGTTATTTTGATTATTAATGATGCTTGTTTGATATCGGAGAGTGGGGAGAGCAGGCCTCTTGGAGAGCAGCGGACTAATGCATCTGTGGTTGCTGGGGATAAATATTTTTTTGAAACGTGCGATCCTCAGATCTATTTTGAAAATATCAATCCCGATGTTCTTGCCGATTCGATTCAATTCAGTATCAGGATAAGGTTCCTCAAAACCGGTCGGGAGGCGCAAGCGGAATCCATACATCAGCTTTACGCCGATAACACGCAACGTATCAGGGTGCTTGAAGTCGAGGCTAATGAGGCGCGAAAGACAGTCGAGGAAGAGCGCAAATTCTGGGGTGCTGAGCACGGCAAGGCACTTGCATTGCTATCGGAGGCCCACGCATCGGAGATCAGTGCTCTTGTTGCCAAAGACGAGGCGCTGAAAGCCTCGCACGATCAGCTGATCCACCTTCTGCTCGACGAGCGTGCGCAAGCCTTGCAAGAAGGTGGCGTACGCGAGGCACGGCTGAGGGAGGAAATTGAGGAAGAGCGCAATTTATTGGGTGCGGAGCATGAGAAGGCGCTTGCATTGCTAATCGAAGCCCACGCATCGGAGGTCAGCGCTCTTGCTGCAAAAGACGAGGCGCTGAAAGCCTCCCACGATCAGTTGATTCACCAGTTGCTCGACGAGCGTGCGCAGGCCTTGCGGGAAGGTAGTCTACGCGAAGCACGGCTGAAGGAGGATCACGAGCGGGCACTCCATAGCCTTCGGCAGGAGCAAGCGGATACCAGACGCCTCGCTGACGAGAGGGAAACTCGGCTTGAAGCAACCTACACACAACTGCTCGGGGTATTGCGCAGTGAACATTCAACTGCATTGGGCGAAGCCAAGGGACGAGAGGATCGCATGCGGGAGGAATACGAGCGCGGCGTGATGACACTCCGGGGTGAATATAACTCTGCGCTGGATGTGATAGAGTCGGGCGCTAGACGATTGGCAGCAGAGTACGAGAAGATGATCGCGCTTTCGCGAGACGAACATCTCGCTGCAATTAACGTAATGTCGGCCAGAGAGGAGTCTGCCAATCAGGCGAATCGAGAGACGCTGGCGCTCTTAAGAGCCGAGCACTTTACGCAATTGCAAGACTGCTTCCAGAAGATTAATGAGCTTGAACGAGCCTTGCAGGTGATTAGTAACTGGAGGGGATATGGATTTCTTTCTTGGCTGAATCGCCCCAAAAAAATAGGAATCTAGGGGATCATCGCTTTCTGACGTAGAGGGGGAAGGGGGGGGAAACTGGTGGAAAACACCCTGCAACCCTAGCGGCTGGATATCCGTGAGCAATATGAGCGGGAGTTCGAGGAGCGGCAGGAAGCTTGTGGGAAAGTCACGCTGGAATTCATGTCCCACAGCATGCATTTAGCCGAAACCGCCAGCGGGTGGCGTAGGTCGATCAAGCGGCTGCGAGAGGAGGGTGGTGTGCTCAAACCTCCGGAAAATGGCGCATATCGTATCGATTCCCGGAGTTCTACGCTTACCTTGGCAACCTTAATCCATTGTCTCATCTAGGCTCTTGGGGTGCTCGGACGACCATAGGAGTTGCGTTTACCGCAACAGCTTCCTCGCAACCAGTTTTGAAATAATCAGTGCCGCACAGTCTTGTGGATTCTTATCTACTGTGCGAATGTGAATTTCAGGTGACTGGGGAGGCTCGTACCGAGAATCGATCGTGGTGAAATTTCTGACCATTCCCCCCCTTGCTTTTGCATACAGGCCCTTGGGGTCTCTTGCTTCGGCTGTACTGGCGGGGGTGTCTACGTATACCTCCACGAATTCTCCGGCCTCGAATAATTTTCTCGCTGCAATACGATCTACTTGAAATGGCGAAATGAACGACGCCAAGACAATCAGGCCTCCATCAACCATTAATTTTGCAACTTCGGCTACGCGGCGGATATTCTCCTGGCGATCACCATCACTAAACCCAAGATCTTGGTTCAGACCAAGTCGAACGACATCGCCATCGAGAAGGAATGTGTGATAGCACTGTGCATGGAGATAGTGCTCGACAAGATTGGCGAGCGTGGTTTTCCCTGCCCCTGATATACCAGTGAACCATAGTACAAATGGCTTTTGGTTTTTCAAATCTGCTCGCTGCTGCTTGTCGATGGCTAAACAAGGTCGAGTGATCAATTCGGCAGAATATCTGTCTGTAGGCATTCTTATATGATGGGAATTTTGGGGCAAGGAACACTGAGATGATGCGTCATGATCCGCGCATCAATTCAGTGTAGCCTTTATATGATCCCAATTTCTATATGCAGATTCCTGGATCCGCTACTCGCCAAGTATGCTTGGCCTTTCCGAGGCATCGTTGGCAAAGCTCAGTTGGACGTAAGTGCCAATTTTTGCAAACGTCAAGCACCTTGACTCGATAGTGCGCAAACAGCACGGGCATTCCGGTTATAGCGGCGGTTACTTGAACGTATTCACCGTTGTTACAACCGGGTAAGCCACGGAGAACACCACATTCAAGAACTTCTGCAGCTCCGTGATCGGCGCATTCGACACGTACAGCAAATCCTTATTGTCCACCGGGAAGGTCTGCGCCACGAAGAAGCTGCCAGGGTCTTTCAAATTGATGCGGTAGATCACCGGCACCTTGCCATTTTGCGTGGTGCGTACCGGCTGGCGCGGCCAGGGCAGTGCCTTGGCGTCTTCAAAGCGGAAGAGGAACACGCCTTGTGCATCTGAGCGGGCATCGTCCAGACCACCAGCCCGGGCGATAGCCTGAGCCAGCGTGATGCCTTGCGCTTCGAAATTGACTTCCTGGTTCTTGCCGGTGGCGCCAAGCGCGGTGAAGCTGAGAGGTTGGTATAGCGCAGTCACCACGTCGCCGGCACGTAGGGGTACGTTCTGGCGGGGGTCACGGATGATGGTTTGCAGCGGCAGGGCCTGGACTTCGCTGCCGCGGGTGACCTGGATGGTCATCTTTTCCACGGGCTGGCGCACGCCGCCCGCGCTGGCAACTGCGTCGAGAAGCCGTTCGCCCCGTGGCGTCAGTTGCATGCGGGTGCTGGCGGCAACGTCACCTACGACGGTGACATAGGACGTAACATTCTTTGACAGTCTTACCAGCACCTGAGGCTGGTTGGCCTTGCCCTTGAGGGCTGCGGTGATGTCGCGTTCCAGTTGGGTGGTGGTTCGGCCGGCGGCCTTCATCTGGCCGGCGAAGGGAACGTTGATATAGCCGTCGCCGCTAACCATTTGCTCGGGCAGTACAGTCACCCTGGCATTGCTGGGGGCTACGCGCGGATCCGCGACCGAGGCGCCGAACAGGGTGGCCGGCGGTGCCTCCCAGACGGAGACCTCGATGGTGTCCCCCACGCCTAGCTGCTGCTGGAATTGCTTGTTGTTGCCCAGAGCTCTGGCGAAGTCATCGCCCTGACGTTCCGCAAGCAGCCGCTGGGCAACGTCCTCGGTGACATCGACGATCTGGATGCCAGCCGTGACGGACGCATTGACCGTATCCTGCACCTGGGACTTGGTTGGTCCGGAGGAAGACACGATGGAACAGGCGGTAAGGCTGATCGAGAGGGTCGATACGGCCAACAACACGGCGGGAAAGCTACGCATTTCTCGAGAGTCTCTTTAAGGCTAGGCTAATCTTTGCAATTATGGCATGTTCATGGCTAGAATAAGCTCCCTGCCGGCGAGCTCATTTCGGGCATTGTTGGAAATTCTCACACACTGCTTGCGGAATCTGATTCCCGCCACTACACGTGCTCCCGATATTCCTCGACGTTACGCGCCTTCTGGATCGCTTTGCCAAGCGCATGTTGCCGACTGGCGTCGATCGCGTCGGCCTCGCCTACATCCGGCACTATGCCTACCGGGCCCGTGCCGTGCTCAGCGAATACGGGTTTCACGTGGTGTTGTCGGAGCGCGAGTCGGCGCTGGCTTTCGAGCTGCTGTTGAACCAGGATTTCACCCGATCGAGGGCAGCGCGGGCCTTGATGGTGCGCGCGATTCTCGGCGGGATCCGGCGTGAACGACGCAGTCAGGGTGTGCTCCTGCATACCAGTCATTCCGGAATGGAGTTCGGCCGATATTTCAGAACGATGAAAAGAAGGGGTATTCGGTCTGTATTCATGGTGCACGATTTGATTCCGCTTACTCACGCGGAGTATTGCCGGCCCGGCGTGCGCGAGAAGCACCATGAAAGGATGCGCGTTGCACTAAGCCATGCGGACGGCATTGTTGCCAACTCCCAGGCCACGCTCGATTCTCTGGTTGAAACTTCGCAAAAGGCCGGTTGGACATTGCCGGCGACCGTGGTAGCCCGCCTCGCATCCGGCGTGCCTGCAGGCGTTGCCGGCGAGCGTCCTATCCAGCAGCCTTATTTCGTCATGCTCGGCACCATCGAGCCACGTAAGAATCATTGGTTTGCGCTCCACGTCTGGCGTCGCCTGGTTGAAGACTTGGGCGAGCGGGCACCGACACTTGTGGTGATCGGGCGGCGAGGCTGGGAATGCGAGAATGTGATCGATATGCTGGAACGCTGCGAGCCGCTACGCGGCAAGGTGATCGAGGAAGGCAACTGTTCGGACGAGCGTCTCCACAATTATCTGCACCATACGCAGGCCTTGCTGTTCCCGTCTTTCGTGGAAGGTTACGGTATGCCGCTGGCGGAGGCCCTGGCGATGAGCGTGCCGGTGATTGCCAGCGATCTGCCCGTGTTTCGGGAGATCGCCGCCGAGATTCCAGAGTATCTCGATCCGCTCGATGGGCCAGGATGGGCTTCCCGCATTATGGAATATGCGGACGCCGGCAGCCAGGGGCGCACGGCGCAGCTGGCGCGGATCAAGGGATTCCAGGAGCCGACCTGGAAAGAGCATTTTGAATTGGTCGACCAATTCATTGATGAAATCGCGTAGATGCGTGGTGAAGGCGCGGTCATGGGGCCCTTGATGCCGACGCCTGGCGTCAGCCTGCGCGGCGTGACACGCGGCTGGCGTACGCTGGCGTCCGTGACGGGCTTCGCTGGCGGCGTATGGGTCGGGAGGCCCGCGGGTCGGTTTTTCCATAGGCTTGCGCTGCAATGCGGGTTCGCCGCCCCGGCCTTGCTGCCCGGGCCGGTCTGGTCCGCCTGCGGGGTGGGGCTACCAATGTTGTCGTGGTTCACGCTACCTGGTCAGGGCGCCGGGCCGGACTTGCTGGCACCTGCGGTAAAGGCACTGCTCGAGAACACACCTGGCCTCGGGAGCGATTCGGAATTATCTGGGCTGATGACGCGCCTGGTTGCCGCATGTGCGGATCCTGTCCGCGATGCGGTGCCTCGTTGCCCGCCGGACTTGAGCGCGCCGCGCGGCAGGCTACGGGTATTGCTCATTGATCAATGCCGGGTTGCCGGGACGGATCGCGCCGCCTTCGGGCGGATGGTGGCGTCGGCCCGCGCGGAATACCCCGACGCGGAATTCTGGATCTGGCCGGCCACCGGCAACAGGCAGGGTTGCTTGTCTCGGTCGCGTGAACTCCCGGTTGGCGCGAGGCGTGTTGCCGGCGGCTTCAGCCTCTTCGCCTCGCTGCCGCACGTCGATCGTGTCTATACTGTGAGCGCGCCAGAAGGCATGCAGGCATTGTTGGCCGGGCTACCTGTGCGTGTCTTCGGTCGTCCTTACTATGCTGGCTGGGGATTGACGCAGGATGACCTGCCTATGCCGGACCGCCAATGCCGACCGACGCTCGCGGCGCTGTTCGACGCTGTTTATCTGCGCCTCGCGTCCTATTTTGATCCGGAAACGCACCGTCCTGGCACGCTGAAGCAGGTGCTGGACAGTCTCGAGTTGCAGCGCACGGTGCGAGCCCGCTATGCGGATTGCGCGCGGGTGGCGGGCGTACGGTTTCAGATCTGGAAACGGCATTTTGCCGAGCCGTTCCTGACAGCGGGCGGCGGTGAACTGCGCTGGCCTGCTTCGCCCGCGGACATCAAGCCCGGCGAGCGTGTGGCGCTCTGGGGCGGCAAGAGCAACGAGGGCATACCTGCAGGCACGCCCATGCTGCGCATGGAAGACGGGTTCCTCCATTCGGATGGTCTGGGGTCCGATATGAATGCGCCGTGCAGCCAGGTACTGGATCGGCAAGGTTTGTATTTCGATGCGCGCAGCCCGAACGAGTTGACGCGTATCCTGAATGACGTCCATTTCGACGCTGCGGAGCTTGCGCGCGCGGCGGCGCTGCGTGAGCTGATTGCCCGGCTGGGGGTGACCAAGTACAACCTGGGCCGGCGCGCGCCCGTCTGGCAAGCGCCGGCCGGCAAGCCCGTGATCCTGGTTCCGGGCCAAGTGGCGGACGATGCTTCGATTCGCTTTGGCACCGGGGCGCTGGGCACGGCGGAGGCGCTGCTCGAAGAGGTGCGCAGGCGCAATCCGGATGGGTTCATTGTCTACAAGCCGCACCCTGATGTCCTGTCGGGCAACCGGGTGGGACTGGTGCAGGCCCGCGAACTGGCGGATATCGTCGACGCCGATGCTGATCTGCTGTCGCTGGTCGATTGTGCCGACGAGGTACATGTGCTGTCCTCGCTCGCGGGCTTCGACGCACTGCTGCGCGGAAAGCGCGTGTTCACCTACGGACTGCCATTCTATGCGGGCTGGGGCTTGACCGAGGATGCGCTGGCGCAGCCCTGGCGTCAGCGGGCGCTGAGCCTGGACATGTTGGTGGCTGGCGTACTGCTACGCTACGCAATTTATTGGGACTGGCGCACCCGGCTCTTCACCACGCCCGAGTCCGTGGTGCGCAAGCTGGGGCGAACCGCGGGACGCCCGTTGGTGCCGATCGCGCGTGATCGTAGCCGCATGCTGCGCAAGGCATGGCGCTGGAGCCGCAATGCAGTGCGATATGGATGCTGGGTGTGGCAAAGTCGAAAGGCGGCGCAGATCCGATGAGTCCGATGAGTGCGATGAACTCGTGCTGGGAAGTCACCAGCTTTGTACGGAATTGGGCGATCGGTTGATCGCGGCGTATTCTTTGTGGGAACCGGTATGAGCATCTATCCTGTCATTCTTTGCGGCGGCAGTGGTACGCGGCTGTGGCCGATGTCCCGCGGCGGCTATCCGAAGCAGTACTTGAAGTTCGATGGAGGACACACGCTGGTGCAGCAGACAGTCCTGCGCTTGCGGAATGCTGGCGATGTGGCTGCGCCCATCATCATCACCAATGAGGAACAACGCTTTCTGGTTGCGGAGCAGTTGCGCAGTATTAGCGTGAAGCCTTCGTCAATCGTGCTGGAGCCGGTTGGCCGCAATACAGCGCCGGCAGTGGCAGTGGCGGCGTTGCTTGCGCGGCAAGCAACGCCGGATGCCTTGTTGCTGGTGTTGCCCTCCGATCACGTGATCCTGAACGACGAGGTATTCGGCAAACTAGCCGCCATCGCGGCAGGCATTGCCAAAGACAATTATCTGGTGACCTTCGGTATCGAACCGACCGAGCCACATACTGGCTACGGCTATATCCGTACCGGCGAGGCGCTGCTTGTCGAGGACGGCGCATACCGGGTCGAGCGATTTGTGGAGAAACCGGATGCCGCCACCGCCGGACGTTTCCTCGAAGAGGGCGGTTATTGCTGGAACAGCGGCATGTTCATGTTGAAGGCGTCGGCCTTTCTGGACGAACTGCGCCGCCATGAACCGGAGATCTTGCACCAGGCTGAGTTGGCCTTGGCGGCGGGCAAGCGTGACGTTGACTTCCTGCGGCTGGATGTGGAAGCGTTCAGTGCCTGCCCCAACGTGTCGATCGACTACGCCGTGATGGAAAAGACCGATCGTGCCGCGGTGGTGACCGCGGCTGGCCTCGGCTGGAATGACATTGGCTCATGGACGGCGCTGGCGGAGCTTGCCAAAGCCGACGCCAATGGCAATGCACTGTTCGGCGATGTGCTGACCGAGGATGTCAGCAATAGCTACGTGCGCGCAGAGCATCGCATGGTTGCAGCGGTTGGCGTGAAAGACCTCGTCATTGTGGAAACCGCCGATGCCATCCTCGTTGCCCACCGCAACAAGGCGCAGGACGTGAAGAAGATCGTCGAGCAACTGAATCGCTCGGGCCGGCACGAGTCGGTCACGCACCGCAAGGTGTTCCGTCCGTGGGGCTCGTATGAAGGTATCGACCAGGGTGAGCGCTTTCAAGTCAAGCGCATTGTCGTCAATCCGGGTTCCGCGCTGAGCTTGCAGATGCACCATCACCGTGCGGAACACTGGATTGTTGTGTGTGGCACGGCCAAGGTGTACAACGGCGACCAGGTGCTGCTGCTGTCGGAAAACCAGTCGACCTACATTCCCCTAGGGGCGACCCACCGGCTGGAGAATCCGGGCAAGATTCCGCTTGAACTGATTGAGGTGCAGTCGGGCTCTTACCTCGGCGAGGACGATATCGTGCGGTTTGAAGATCAATACTCGCGTATGCCGTAGGGGATGCCGGTAAAACGCTTTGGCCCGCGTGCTGATCCCTCGAGTATCAACGCGCCAAATAGTGCCGATCTAGAGTGCGCGCTCGCAAGGGCTTGTCTGTCGCATGTGGCTTGATGCTACTGCGTTTCGTTATCACATAAATTCACGCAAAACAGGGAGTGCAGATTTGGCACATATCGTTGTGACTGGCGGCGCTGGGTTCATTGGCGCCAACTTCGTTCTGAATTGGCTCGGCAAGGATGGCGCCGACAGCATTGTCAATGTCGACAAGCTTACTTACGCGGGCAACCGCAAGACACTTACCTCGCTGGATGGCGACAGCCGCCATGTCTTCTCGCAGACGGATATCTGCGACCGCGCCGCGCTGGACCAGCTGCTGGCGACCTACAAGCCGCGCGCCGTGGTGCACTTTGCCGCAGAGAGCCATGTGGATCGCTCCATCCACGGCCCGGGCGAGTTTATCCAGACCAATATCGTCGGCACCTTCGCGCTGCTCGAGGCGGTGCGCGCCTACTGGAGCGCATTGGATGACGAGGCCAAGGCAGCTTTCCGATTTCTGCACGTCTCTACCGACGAAGTCTTCGGCTCGCTGGAGGCCGACGACCCGCAGTTCTCCGAGTCCACGCCCTACGCGCCGAACAGCCCGTATTCGGCTTCAAAGGCCGCATCGGACCACCTGGTGCGCGCCTATCACCACACCTATGGCTTGCCGGTTCTTACAACGAACTGCTCCAACAACTACGGCCCGTATCACTTCCCCGAGAAGCTGATTCCGCTGATCATCGCCAACGCGCTGGGCGGCAAGCCCTTGCCCGTCTATGGCGATGGCCTGAACGTGCGGGACTGGCTGTATGTTGGCGATCACTGCGCCGCCATCCGCGAAGTGCTGGCGCATGGCCGCCTGGGCGAGACGTACAACGTGGGCGGCTGGAACGAGAAGACCAACCTCGACGTCGTCCATACCCTTTGCGATCTGCTCGACGAGTTGCGCCCGAAGGCGGCCGGCTCTTACCGGGACCAGATTACCTTCGTCAAGGACCGGCCTGGCCACGACCGGCGCTATGCCATCGATGCGCGCAAGCTGGAGCGTGAACTCGGCTGGAAGCCTGCTGAGACGTTCGAGACCGGTATGCGCAAGACTGTTCAGTGGTATCTGGACAACCAGGCCTGGGTGCAGGATGTGATGTCCGGGGAATACCGCAATTGGGTCGAGAGGCAATATGCAGCGTAAGGCCGCTCATACTCCCACCCTGCTTGTGACAGGGAGCAACGGCCAGGTTGGATTCGAGTTGCGCCGGAGCCTTGCACCGTTGGGCAATGTGATCGCGCTTGACCGCGCAAGTTGCGACCTGTCGCGCCCCGACGAACTGCGCCGGCTGGTCCGCCAGTACCGGCCGGAGGTGATTGTCAATCCTGCCGCGTACACGGCTGTGGACAAGGCCGAGACCGACGCCGAGACCGCGTTCGCGGTCAATGGCGCCGCCGCCGGCGTACTGGCCGAGGAGGCCAAGGCGCTTGGCAGCCTGTTGGTGCATTACTCCACCGACTACGTATTCGACGGCAACAAGGACGGCGCCTATGTGGAAGCGGATGCGGTCAACCCGCAGTCCGTCTACGGTAAGAGCAAGCTGGCTGGCGAGGAGGCGATCGCCGCATCCGGCGCGCAGGCGCTGGTTCTTCGCACGTGCTGGGTGGCCGGCGCCCATGGCGGCAACTTCACCAAGACTATGCTCAAACTGGGCCGCGAGCGCGACAGCCTGCGCGTGATTGCAGACCAGTTCGGCGCGCCGACCACGGCCGCGCTAATCGCCGACGTGACTGCGCAGATTGTGGCGCGCCACTGGCTGCAGGGCCAGCGTGATGCCTTCCCCGTTGGCGTGTACCACTTGGCCGCTGCCGGAGAAACCACGTGGCACGGCTATGCCACGGAAGTCCTGCGTTATGCGGCAGCACGCGGCGTCGAGCTGAAAGTGGACCCGGCGCGTATTGAGGCGATTCCGGCTACCGCCTATCCGCTACCCGCGCCGCGGCCGGCCAATTCACGGCTGGAGACTAGCAAGCTGCGTCAAACCTTCAACATTCATCTTCCGGATTGGCAGCAGGGCGTTCATCTCCTGCTAGACCAGATCCTTCCCTGATTTCAGAGACTATGCGCAAAGGTATTATCCTGGCCGGCGGTTCCGGCACACGGCTTTATCCGATCACTCGCTCGGTATCCAAGCAATTGCTGCCGGTGTACGACAAGCCGATGATCTACTATCCCCTTTCCACGCTGATGCTGGCAGGGATTCGAGACATCCTGATTATCTCGACGCCGGAGGATACCCCGCGCTTTGCCGACATGCTCGGCGATGGCAGCAAATGGGGCATCAACCTGCAGTACGCGGTGCAGCCCTCGCCGGACGGTCTGGCGCAGGCCTTCATCATCGGCCGCGACTTCATCGGCAACGACCCGTCTACCCTGATCCTGGGCGACAACATCTTCCATGGCCATGACCTCGTGGGGCAACTGGAGCGCGCGGCCACGCAGAAAGAGGGTGCGACGGTATTTGCCTATCACGTGCACGACCCCGAGCGTTATGGCGTGGTGGAATTCGACGATAAATTTCGCGCGCTATCGCTCGAAGAGAAACCCGTCAATCCGCGCTCTCACTACGCAGTTACCGGCTTGTATTTCTACGATAACCAGGTGTGCGATATCGCCGCTGATATCAAGCCATCGCCTCGAGGTGAGCTGGAAATCACTGACGTCAACAAGCGCTATCTGGAGATGGCGCAACTCGACGTGGAAATCATGGGCCGCGGCTACGCGTGGCTCGACACCGGTACGCACGATTCGCTGCTGGAAGCGGCTTCCTTCATTGCGACCTTACAGCACCGGCAAGGGCTGATGGTGGCTTGTCCGGAAGAGATCGCCTACCGCAGCAAGTGGATTGACGCAGATCGGGTTGCGGAGTTGGCGAAGCCGCTGTCGAAGAATGGATACGGCAAGTACCTGCAGCAGATTATTTTGGAAGCGATCAAATGAGCTTGAACGTCATTCGTACAGAGATTCCTGAAGTGCTGATTATCGAGCCGAAGGTGTTCGGCGACGACCGCGGCTTCTTCTATGAGAGCTTCAATGCCCGGCAGTTTGAGGATGCGACGGGAGTGAAGCGGACTTTTGTTCAGGACAACCATTCGCGCTCCGCGCGCAATGTCTTGCGCGGCCTGCATTACCAGATCCAGCATCCGCAGGGTAAGCTGGTGCGTGTTGTGGTTGGCGAGGTATTCGATGTTGCCGTTGATCTGCGTAAGAGTTCGCCCACATTCGGCAAATGGGTTGGTGCCACTCTCTCAGCAGAGAACAAGCGGCAATTGTGGGTGCCGGAAGGGTTTGCTCACGGCTTCGTGGTGACATCCGACTACGCGGAGTTCCTGTACAAGACCACGGATTATTGGTATCCGGAGCATGAGCGGAGCTTGGTCTGGAATGATGCCGATGTCGGCATAGAGTGGCCGCTCCTCAGCGCACCGATCCTCGCTGCCAAGGATGCATCTGGAAAGCGACTTGTCGAAGCGGAGCTCTTTGCTTGAAGAGTGCCTGATCAAAAGCAAGCGTGCTCGGTTCGCCGAGCGCGCGCGATCAGTGCCTCGGTAGAGGCATCATGCGATATGCAGGCTCCGCCAGTGAGCTCTGCCTCGATCGGTCTGGCGAGGGCCTTGCCAAGCTCGACGCCCCACTGGTCGAAGGAGTTGATGTTCCACACCACGCCTTGTACGAAGGTGCGGTGCTCGTAGAGAGCAATCAAGGCGCCTAGCGTGTGTGGGGTAACAGCGTCCATCAGCAGGGTGTTGCTGGGGCGGTTACCCTCGAACACCATGTGGGCGATGAGGCCTTCGTCTGTCATACCCGCCGCGCGCAACTCATCGGCGCCGCGTCCGCGCATCAGCGCCTCGCCTTGGGCGAAGCAGTTGGCAAGCAGCTTGGCATGGTGTCCCGGCAGCCCGCGCGGGGGCTTGAGCGGCGCGACGAAGTCGACGGGCACGATCTGGGACCCCTGGTGGATCATCTGGAAGTAGGCATGCTGCCCATTGGTGCCTGCCGTACCCCAGACCACCGGCGCGGTATGCGTCCGCACGCAATGCCCGTCGAGCCTGACGCCCTTGCCGTTGCTTTCCATTTCGAGCTGTTGAAGGTAGGCCGGGAACAGCTCCAATGATGTTGAATAGGGAGCGATGCAACTGCTCGGCACGCCGAAGAAGTTGCGGTACCAGATGCCGAGCATGCCCAGCACTACGGGCATATTTCGGTCCAGTGGAGCACTGAGAAAATGCTCGTCCATGGCGCGGCCGCCAGCCAACAGCTCGGCAAAGGTATCGAACCCCACTGCCAGCGCGATCGATAGGCCCACCGAAGACCACAGCGAGAAGCGCCCGCCGATCCAGTCCCAGAACTCGAACATGTTGGCGGAATCGATGCCGAAGTCGCGCACCGCCTGCAGGTTGGTGGAGACCGCAACAAAGTGCCTGGTGAGTTGATCCTGGGCAATCCCCTTGTCGAGAAACCACTGGCGCGCGCTGCACGCATTGGTCATGGTTTCGAGCGTAGTGAAGGTTTTGGAGCACACAATCACCAGGGTCTGCTCGGGGTTTAGCTTGGCCAGTATCTCGGCAAGCTCGGTGCCGTCGACGTTGGACACGAAATGCATGCTCGGGCCGCCATCTGCCAGGTGGGCAAGCGCCCGGCACACCATGCGCGGGCCGAGATCGGATCCGCCGATGCCAATGTTGATCACGTCGGTGATGCGTTTGCCGGTGGCGCCAGTCCATTCGCCGTTGCGTACCTGGTCGGCAAGGACCCGCATGCGGGCGAGCACATCGTGGATGGCCGCCATCACGGGCTCCCCGTCCACTGAGAACGAAGCATTGCGCGGTGCGCGCAGGGCAACATGGAGTACCGCGCGGCTCTCGGTTGTGTTGATGCGCGTGCCGGCAAACATGGTGTCGCGGCGCTGCCTGACCTCGGCCTCCCCGGCAAGGTGTGTGAGCAGGGTGAGAGTCTGGGGTGTAATCCGGTTTTTGGAGAAATCCAGGTAAAGGCCAGCCGCCTCCAATGAGAACTGCTTGACGCGCTCGCTCGCACAATCTCTAGCAAACCACTCACGCATAGGCGTTTCGCGCATGGCCTCGTAGTGTTGCAACAATTGGGGCCAAGCGTGAAAGTCCGTGGGCATATGCTTAAGATCGGAAGTGAGAGGGCGCGGGATTTGCTGGCCGCATCGAGCGCAAAGTATAGCGGGCCAGCTAGAAAAAGGGCGCGCGATGTGTGCTGGCGCGAAACGCCCCCCATAGGAACTCTCTGGGTTCCAGACCCGGGATCACACGACTCGATATTTCATCCCTGTCACCACTACCAATCTCAACCTCAAAACCCAAACACCCGCACCCCCACCGAAGCCAACCCATAAAACTTATCCAGCCGGCTAGTCGTAGCCGCGTTGTACAAAAGCGGCACATACCCAACAAAGCTGTTCTGAAACCCCTGCGCCCGCAGGAAGACTTCGCAGTGTTTCACCGGCGCATACGAGAGCTCAAGCCCAACGGTCTGGTTGAACCGCACCTGCGGCACACCATGGCTGGCAAGCCGGTCATCGATACCATTGCGAAACAGGTATTGAAATTGGTAACCCGCCATCACGCCGAAGTGCTTATATTCCCAGCGCCAGGAGCCACCAAGCGCCAGGAAGGGTGCGGTGTAATGGAAATCATGGTCGACGTCGAGGCCGTACTGGCTGGCGTTGGCCGAGAGCTGGAGGTTGCGCACGGTGGCGCGGCCGATCTGGCAGGGATTCACGAGGGTCGCGGTTGCCATGTTGTTCGATTCCGCCTGCACATTGAAGCGGCAACTGCCTTGCTGGTATGTCCCCTGGAAATCGCCGGTCGTCACCCGGCTGAAGCCGCCGGTGATAAAGCCGCTGAGCAAGTTGTGCTCCCATAGCCTGCCCGAGTAGATTAGGTCTGCTTGTGCCTGGACGTCATTGGCGTGCGCGATGCTGACGTTGCTGAAGCTGGTTCCATTGATCCGCGTCGTCGTACTGCTCGCCAGGCTGCTGGCGTAGTCGCCCCAGGCGGAAAGCTTTAGCGTCAATTTCCGTTCGCCCTCGGGCGCAACCAGGATGCCGTAGTGCACGGCCAACTGCCAGCTATTGATGTTGTCGGTGTCTTTCTGAAACTTGAGATTGCGCCGCCAGTAGGTGGCTTGCACGGACCATGCGGGGGAAATCTTGTAGCCGATTGCCAAGCGGCCGCCGCTGTAGTCGCCAGTGCGTTCGGCGGTGTCCTTGTGATCGCGCAGGTTGAAGATGTCGAGCGTCTTGTTGAAGGCGTCGTAGCTGGCTTCGATGCGCCAGCCGCTTGCGTCGGCGGTAATGGGTTCCGCCTGCAGGAACTCGTCTTCCATGGCGGCGCGGGCATGGCCGGAGAGTAGCGCGGCGCCAATGGCAATGGCGAGGCAATCTCCCCGCGCGTGATTTATCGTGCGGTTCAAAGCCATTCTGTCCCCCCGGTGTTGGCTTCCACCTTTTTTCGCGAGTGCCCCGATTCGCAAGATCTCGCGTTTTGTGCTTTTACTCTAGTGCCGATTTGCCTCGACGCCATCCGCGCGCTGGCGCCTAGTGTTTGCCAGCGCACATAGGGCGGCGCCAACGGTTGGCGACGACGTACCTGCGCCCGTGCGTTCCCATGTGCTTGTAGGCCCCCACCCGATAGACTGCGGCCACGCACTTGTTAAACTTCCCTGTTCCAGGGCGAGGCCCGCTGCCCTATCGGGCCCGCAACCCGCCTCGGGGCAGTGCAGGCCGGCCAGGCCGCGCCTCCCTACAGGAGCTTTCACATGCAGAAAACCACTCGTTTTTCCCCCGGCGCGCTGACCGCGCGTGCCGCCGCTGCAGTTCTGCTTGCCGCCGCCCTGGGCGCCTGTGCAACCTCGCCCGCGCCGGATTCGCCGGGTGCCGGCGTCAGCCTGAACCAGGCCCAGACCGGCGGCCCCAGCCGCTGGGAGCTGGTGCGCTGGCAGCAGGCCGATGGCACGCTCAAGCCCATCCCGCATGGCGACAACGGCGAGCCGATCATCTTTGACTTCAACGGCGGCATCGATTCGGCGCAAGGCACCGTCAGCGGCTACAGCGGCTGCAATCGCTTTACCGGGGGCTACGGCAAGACGGCGACCGGCATGAGTTTCGACAGGTTGGCCGGCACGCGCATGGCTTGCGTTCCGCCGCGCGGCGAGCTGGAGAGCGCGTTGCTCAAGACCATGCAGTCGCCGTTCACCACCGTGGGCACGCAGCCGTCGGCCGGATCGACGGGACGCCAGATCATCTGGAAGACCGCCGACGGCGACCTGCTGCAATTCGTCGAGCGTGAAGGGGTGGGCAGGCGCGGCGCGAAGATGGATGCGCAGGCGGCCGCCGGTGGCGTGGAGAAGATCGTGTATGTGGATTCGCAGCGGGTGGAGTGCTCGGGCATGGGCCGGCAGACCTGCTATCGCGTGCGCGACAACCCCAATGCGCCATGGACGCTCTGGTATGGCCCGATCGAGGGGCTGGATTTCGAGCCGGGTGTGGCGTACACCTTGCGGGTGCGCGAGACGCGGGTGGAGAACCCGCCGATGGATGCTTCGGCTATTCGCTGGCAGTTGCTCAACGTGGAGTCGCGTACAAGGGCTAACTGAGCCAGGCTAAGCCAGCAAGCAAAACGCCGCCGTCGAAGCCGCGGCGAGATTAATGACAAACCAGGGGCATTGGCCGAAGCCGACCGGACGCGCCAATGCCGTCCGCAATGACGACCACTTGTGGGAGAGGGGCCGGGGGAGAGGGCGGGCGCCCGTTACGCCGTCGTGCTGGATAAAACAATTGGCTTCGCTTCCAGTGGCTCCTAGCCAAACCGCCCCTCTCCCCAACCCTCTCCCCATGAGGGGAGAGGGAGACAGCCACCCACAAGTAGGAGAGGGGAGCAAACCGGCCACATCGCAGGTTTGTCCGCAAGCTGGCCGCGGTCGAAGCCGCGGCGTTTTGGTTTTCAGTCGATACCGATTGCCGATCGGTGCTTGGTGTTCCGCGTTCAGCTGCGCGGCGCGGGCGCTCCGGCAATGGCTTCCTTGCGTGTGGCAGGGCGCTTTACGGCTGGCGTGCCTGCCGGCGATGCCGTGCCAAGCTTGACCTTCTCCGGCAGCTTGTACATCGAGCCCGGGCTTGAGGTCAGCAGCGTGTTGATCTGCACCACATCGTCCTCGGTCAGCGCGCCGGTAGCGGCCTTCAGGCGCAGCCCGTTCATGATGGTGTCGTAGCGCGCCTTGGCCAGGTCGCGGCGGGTGGAGAACAACTGTGCTTCGGCGTTCAGCACGTCGATGTTGATGCGCACGCCGACTTCGTAGCCGAGCTGGTTGGATTCCACCGCGCTCTGGGCGGAGTGCTCGGCGGCTTCCAGGGCCTTGACCTGGGCGAGGCCGTTGGACACGCCGGAGTAGGTTTGCCGCGCGTTCTGGGCGGCGGTGCGGCGTGCGAACTCGAGGTCGCTGGCGGCCTTGTCGGCCAGCGCCGCGGTTTCGCGCACGCGCGACTGGATCTGGCCGCCGCTGTAGATCGGCACGTTGAGCTGTACGCCGATCTGGGCGCTGTTGTAGCGGTTGCTGATGTTGACGGTCTGGACCGCGCTACCGGTGGAGTTGTTGAAACCGTACGAGGCCACCAGGTCGACGGAGGGCAGGTGGCCAGCCCGCGCCTTGTTGTACTCGCGTTGCGCGGTGTCGAGGTTGTAGCGGGCCAGGCCGACTTGCGGATTGGTGTTCTCCGCCTGGCTGGCCCAGGTGTTCACATCGGCCGGCTGCGGACCGGGAAGCGTGGCGGCGGTGCGCAATCCCAGTAGTTCGTCAACCGGCTTGCTGGTGATCTGCTGCAGGTTGGCGCGCCGGATTTCCAGGTCGCTCTGCGCTGCGATCTCGGTCGAGGTGGCGAGGTCGTAGCGGGCCTGCGCATCGTTGGCGTCGGTGATGGTCGCCGTGCCCACTTCGAAGTTACGCTTGGCCTGTGCGAGTTGCTCGCCGATGGCCTTCTTCTGCGCGCCGGCGAGGTAGAGGTTGTCCTGCGCGGCCAGCACGTCGAAGTAAGCCTGGGAGGTGCGGGTGATCAGGTCGAGCTGCGCCTGGCTGAAGGTTACCTCGCCGGCCAGCGCCGCCAGCTCGCCTTGCTTGTAGGTTTCCCAGCGGTCCCAGCGGAACAGCGGCTGGGTGAGTTGCAGTGCCCAGTTATTGCCGTTGATAAAACGGTCGCCGGAGATGGGTGCCGATTGCTCGATCTTGGTCCGCGTGGCGCCGACCGTGCCATTGATTTGCGGCAGCAAGCCCGAACGCCCCTGGGGCAGCTTCTCCTGGCTGGCCACCAGTTGCGCGCGCGCGCTGGCGAACTGCGCGTCGTTGGCCTGTGCATCGCGGTAGACCTGGAGCAGGTCGGCGCCATGCGCGGCCGGCAGGTGCAGCAGCGCAAGCAGGGAACCCGTCAGTGCCAGGCGCGTCTTGGGCACGCCCCGCGCAGGGAAAAGCGCAAACCTCATGACATCTCCAGTCTGCCGGGCACCGGGCGCGCGGCTAACGTTTCTAACGATCAGCGTTCAAGGGAATTGGCGCCGCGGGAAGCCGGCGCCTAGAGATTGGTGCTGGTGATGCTTGTGGTGCTGGTAGTGCTGTTCGTGATCGTGGTGCTCAGTACTTCGGCATTGCCGGGTCGACCTGCTCGGCCCACGCGTGGACGCCGCCCGTCAGGTTATAGACCTTGGCAAAGCCTTGGCGCTCGAGGAAGCTTGCCACCTGCATGCTGCGCGCGCCGTGATGGCAGATGCAGACAATGTCGGCGTCTTCGTCGAGCTCGCCGGCGCGTGCCGGGATCTGGCCCATCGGGATATGCGTGATGCCGGGCATGGCGCAGGTCTGCACCTCCCAGCCTTCGCGTACGTCGAGCAATACCGGCTGCGGCCGGCTGGCATCCGCCAGCCAGTGCATCAGTTCGGGGGCGTTGATTACCTGCATGTCTTGTTTCCCGCTCAGAATTGGAAGCGCGACGGCTGCTCGGCGCCCATCAGCGGCGTGACGGCGGTCTCGAACAGGTTGAGGGTCTTGTACTCGGTCTCGCTGACGCGCGTGATGATCTGCGCTTCCATGGCCGGCAGCGCGCCGACGAAGGCGGCGATGCGCCCGCCAACCTTGACTTGCGACAGGATGGACGCGGGCACCGAGGGCAGCGCGCCGGAAATGCAGATCACGTCGTACGGGGCGCTCGCGGCCCAACCGGTGGCGGCATTGCCTTGGGCCACGTCGACATTGGTCACGCCGGCGTCGGCCAGGTTTTTGCGGGCCAGCTCTGCCAGCTCCGGCAGGATGTCCACGGTCAGCACGTGGCGCGCGCGGTGAGCGAGCAGGGCGGCCATGTAGCCGGAGCCGGCGCCGATTTCCAGCACTTGCTCATGCTTGCGCACGGCCAGGTCCTGCAGGATGCGGGCTTCCACGCGCGGGGCCAGCATGTTCTGGCCGCCCGGCAGCGGGATTTCCATGTCGACGAAGGCCAGCGCGGCGTAGGCCTGCGGCACGAACTGTTCCCGCTTGACTACCGCCAGCAGGTCCAGGATTTCCTGATCCAGCACATCCCAGGGGCGGATTTGCTGTTCGATCATATTGAATCGGGCTTTCTCGAGGTCCATCTTGCCATTCCTTCCAATGCCAACCGCTAATCAGTTCAGAGTTCCGGCCGCGCGGTGCCAGGGGCCGGGGAAATCCGTCAAACCTGATATTTTAACCCCGCGCCAAGACACTTGCCCAAGCGAGTCGCCCAGGTTGTGGCCTCGATGCCGCAGTCCGGCCATGGCTGCGCCATTCCGGGCTGACTCCCGGCCTTCTCAGGGCTTTTGGGGCGGCTTGCCTCATTCTGCGCTTGCTGGCTTGTGCGCTGCTGTGTCGCCGGCTTCGGGCGCGGTGGCGGGAGTCGCCACGGCTTGCTTGCCGCGCCACTTGCGGCCCAACCACGCGCTGAAGTCGTCGAGGTACGTATAGATCACCGGCACTACCACCAGGGTCAGGACCGACGAGGTGATGATGCCGCCGATCACCGTCTGGCCCATCGGTGCGCGTTGCTCGGCGCCTTCGCCCAGGCTGAAGGCCAGCGGCACCATGCCGAAGATCATGGCCAGCGTGGTCATCAGGATCGGCCGCAGCCGCACGCGCGCGGCTGCGATCAGCGCGGCCTCGCGCGACATCGGCGGCTGTCCGTCGGCGCCGCGCCGGGCCTGGTTGGCGAAATCCACCAGCAGGATGGCGTTCTTGGTCACCAGCCCCATCAGCATGATGAAGCCGATGATGGAGAACATGTTCAGCGTGGAGCGGAACAGCAGCAGCGCGGCGAACACGCCAACCAGCGTGAGCGGCAGCGAGGTCATGATGGCGATCGGCTGGAAGAAGCTGGCGAACTGCGAGGCCAGGATCATGTAGATGAAGATCACCGCCAGCGCCAGCGCCGACACCGCGAAGCCGAACGATTCGTTCATCGACTTGGTGGAGCCGCCGAAGCGGTACTTGTAGCCGGCCGGCCAGTTCATCCCGTCCAGCGCTGCCTTGACCTCGCGTGCCACCTCGCCCTGCGAGCGGCCCGCGGTGTTGGCGGTCAGCTCCACTTCGCGGGAGAGGTCGCGCCGGCTGATCTGGTTGGCGCCTGTGGTGGGCACCAGCTCGGCGATCTGGCGCAGCGGCACCATGCGCGGCGAGCCATCCGTGTTGTTCTGGCTGCTGGCGATCATCAGCGCCCTCAGGTCGGCCATGCCGGTGCGGGCGTCCTTGGGCAGGCGCACGCGTACGTCGTAGTTCTGGTCGTCGGGCGCGCGCCATGAGCTGATGGCGTCGCCGGCCAGCAACGGGCGCAGCGCGTTGCCGATCTGCACGATGCCCACGCCCAGGTCGGACGCCAGCTCGCGGCGGATGCGCACTTCCACCGTGGGGCGGTCGTCCTTCATGCTGGAGTCGAGGTCGGTCAGGCCGCGCACCGCGGCCATGCGCCGGCTGGCTTCCAGCGACAGGCGCCGCAGTGTTTCCAGGTCGTCGCCCTGGATCGAGACCTGCAGTGCCTTCTGGCCGCCGGCACCGTCCGGCATGCCGACCATGGTCAGCGTGATGCCGGCGATGCTGGCCATGCGCTCGCGGATCATCGGGTTGAGCTGCGTGGTGGTGAGCTTGCGCGCGCGGCGCTCGGTCAGGCGCACCGACACCAGCGCGTTGTTGCGCCCGGACGTGTTGCCCGAATTGATGGTGGCGTAGGTGTAGGCCACCTCGGGGAAGGCCTTGAGCGCGGCCTGCACCTGCCTGACCTTGGCTTCGGTAACTGCAAGCGATGTGCCCACCGGCGTGGTGAAGCCCACCTGCGTTTCGCCGAGGTCGGCGGCAGGCACGAACTCGGTGCCGATCAGCGGCACCAGCGCAAAGCTGCCGAAGAACGTCACCGCCGCGATGATGGCGGTGGCCAGCCGGTGCTTGAGCGCCCAGCCCAGCATCGACCCATAGCCGTGGCCGAGCGCATCCATGCGTGCCGAGAACCAGTCCAGCATGCGGCCCACGGTGCGGCCGTACAGGCCTTTCTTGTTGCCGGTGCCGTGCAGGTCGGGGTCGTGCCAGACCGAGGACAGCATCGGGTCCAGGGTGAACGAGACGAACATGGAGATCAGCACCGCCGCCACCACCGTCACGCCGAACTGGTGGAAGAAACGGCCAATGATGCCGCCCATGAAGCCCACCGGCAGGAACACCGCCACGATGGAGAAGGTGGTGGCCAGCACCGCCAGCCCGATCTCGTTGGTGCCGTCGAGCGCTGCCGTGCGATGGTCCTTGCCCATCAGGTTGTGCCGCACGATGTTCTCGCGCACCACGATGGCGTCGTCGATCAACAGGCCCACGCACAGCGACAGCGCCATCAGCGTGATCACGTTGAGCGTGAAGCCGAACATATACATCACGCCGAACGTGCCGATCAGCGCGATCGGCAAGGTCAGCCCCGTGATGACCGTGCTGCGCCATGAGCCGAGGAACAGGAAGACGATGGCCACCGTCAGGAAGGCGCCTTCGAGCAGGGTGGAGCGGACTTCCTTGACGCTGCTGCGGATGCCGCGTGCCGCGTCGTTGACCACGGCGAGTTGCACGCCTGCGGGCACCAGCTTGCGCACCTCGTCGGTCATCTTGATCAGGCCATCGACGGTGTCGACCGTGTTCTGGCCCTGTGCCTTCACCACCGCCAGGAACAGCGCACGCTTGCCGTCCAGCATCGCCAGGCTTTCCTGCTCCTCCTCGCCGTCGCGCACGTCGGCGACCTGCTCCAGCGTGACCGGCTGGCCCGCGCGGCGCGCCACGATGATGTGGCGGAAGGCATCCGGCGTGATGACGCGGCCCTTGATCTGCACCACCGTCTCGGTGGAGGTGGAGCGCAGCTCGCCCGCGGGCAGTTCCTGGTTCTCGTTGCGGATGGCGTCCATCACCTGGTTCACGCCGATGCCGAGCGCCTCCAGCTGGGCGGGGCGGATGCGGATCTCGACCTCGCGCTTGGTGCCGCCAACGAGGCTGATGGCGCCCACGCCGCGCACGGTCTCCAGCCGCTTGCGCACGATCTGGTCGGCGATGGTGGTCAGCTCGCGCTGCGTGCGCTGCGCGCCCGGCGCGTTCGACACGGACAGGTAGAACACCGGCGCGTCCGACGGGTCGTAGCGCAGCACGCGCGGGTCTTTCACCTCGTCGCGGAACTGCGGGCGGATCAGCGCGATCTTGTCGCGCACGTCCTGCGCGGCCTGGCCCACATCGACGGAGAGATCGAACTTGATCACCACCACCGAGGTGCCCTGGTAGGAGTGCGAGAAGATCTCGTCGATGCCGGAGATGGTATTGACGATTTCCTCGATCTTGCGGGTGACGTCGGACTCCACCGATTCCGGCGCGGCGCCGGGGTACTCGGTCTGCACCACGACGATGGGGAAGGTGATGTCTGGGAACTGGTCAACCGGCAGGCGCTGGTAGGAGAACAGGCCGATCACGATGAAGGCCATCATCATCATGGTGGCCAGCACCGGGTTGTGGATGGACAGGCGGGTGAACCACATGGGCGGGGGCTCCTACGCCTTGACCAGCTTGACGCGGCTGCCCGCGCGAAGGGTGCCGAGGTTGTTGCGCACCACCTTGGCACCGGCGGCCAGCCCGCTGGCGATTTCCACCAGCCCGCTCGCATCGTCGCGGATGCCAAGCTGGACCTGGCGTTCCGCCAGCACGTCATTCTCCACGCTGTAGACGAAGGCGCGCTCGCCATCGCTGCGCACCGCCGTGGCCGGCACCGCCACCACGCCGGCGTGGTGGCCGAGCACCAGCGCGCCCTGGGCGAACATGCCCGCGCGCAGGCGCGCCTCGGGATTGTCCACCCGCACATAGACCGTGATGCTGCGCGTGCCCTGGCTTACCGCCGGGTTGATGCGCACCAGCTTGCCCTCGAAGCGGCCGCTGCCTTCCACATCGAGTTGCACCGCCTGGCCGATGGCAGCGCGAGCCACATCCGCCATGGGGATCGGCGCCTCGAGTTCCAGCGCGCGCAGGTCGACCACGTCGATCAGGCGCGTGTCGGGCGAGACCTTCTCGCCCGGCTGCACCGCGCGTGCGGCCACCAGGCCATCCAGCGGCGATTTGACGATGGTGTCGGCGAGCGCTTTCTGCGCGACTTCAAGGCCGCCTTGGGCGGCGTCGAGATTGGCGTGCGCCACGTCCAGGTTGCTCTGGAAGCTGTCGAAGGCGGTCTTGGAGATAAAGCCCTTGGCCACAAGGTCGCGGTTGCGCTCGAAGGTCTGCCTGGAATTCTCGTACTGGCCGCGCGCCGCCAGCATCTGCCCGCGCGCCTGCGCCACCTTGGCCTGGTACTCGGTCGCATCGATGCGCACGATGACCTGGCCAGCGCGCACGGCTTCGCCCTCGCGCACCAGCACCTGCTGCACCTCGCCTGAGACCTTGGCCTTGACCGAGGCCTGGTTGAGCGCCCGCAGCCCGCCCGAGAGCGGCAGCGACACGCGCAAGTCTTGCGTAGCGGCATCGACCAGGTCGAATTGCAGGAACTCCACCAACTCGGGCGCCCCGGCAGCCGGGGCAGCGCCGTGCTTGCCGTTGCTCGCCTTGCGCACGGCGGCAGCGGCGCTGAGCACGGCAATCACCGCAATGGTGGCGACCGCGGCGATCAGGATTTTCTTGCGTCGGGTCATGCTGTCTCCGGCGGCTGCGCCGGGGTCTCCCGCGCGGCCTGCTGCCCCTGCGCTTGTGCCAGGGCTTCTTGTTGTATCTGTTCCCAGACGTAGGGGCCGACCTTAGGTGGCAGCGGCGTATCGCGCGCCGCGCCGGTAGTCAGGCCGAACAGCAACATCTGGAGCAGGTTGTCGAGGAACGCCTCGGGGTCGATCTCGATGCGCGACGACGCGCTGAACGCACGCTGCCACAGCATCAGGAACATCAGCGGCGCGCAGATCAGCGTTGTGGTCGGGTTGGCCGGCATGTCTCGCAGCTCGCCACGCGCCACACCGCGCTTGAGCACGCGCGCGAACAACTCATCTCCCGGCAGCACCACTTCCTCATGGTAGAACTGGGCAATGTCAGGAAAATGGCTGGATTCGGCCATGATCAGCTTGGTCAGGCCGGCTACCGGCGTTGCCCCGACCAGGCCCCACCAGCCGCGCAGCAATTCCCTGAGCAACTCCGGCGTCGAGCCCTGGTAGTTCTCCACCAGGTCGATGCCCCTGGTCAGGGTCGGCACCAGGTTTTCGCGCACCACCGTCTTGAACAGCTCTTCCTTATTAGCGAAGTACAAATACACCGTGCCCTTGGACACGCCAGCCGCGGCAGCGACATCTTCCAGCCGGGTGGCCGCATAGCCGCGTTCGACGAAGAGATCGAGTGCGGCAGCCACCAGTTCCTGTGGGCGCGCGGCCTTGCGGCGAGCCCAGCGTTTGGTGTTCGCGGATTCCTGATTCTGGCCTGGAGGATTTTTCACTGGGGCGCTGCGCACCTCTGCGGGCGGGCGCGCCGCGAGATTTGCTAATTAATAACTCTTGGGTCAGTAATGTAGTGGAGCGGAATCCGGCGGTCAAGCGCGGGGAGGGCCGAACGGCTTGGGGCACAATATGGGCTGCCGGGCGTCGTCCGCGCCTGAACCTTTGCCATGTCCCATCAGTCTGAACTCTCCTGCCGGCCCGATTGTGGCGCTTGTTGCACCGCGCCCTCCATCACCTCGCCGATTCCCGGCATGCCCGGCGGCAAGCCGGCCGGCGTACCCTGTGTGCAGTTGCTGCCCGACCGGCGCTGCGCGATTTTTGGCGAGCCCACGCGGCCGGCATTTTGCGCCGGGCTCAAGCCCTCTGCCGACATGTGCGGCGAAACCCGCGGGCATGCGCTGGCCTGGCTGACGCAACTCGAGGTTGCCACCGCGCCTGGCCGCGCCGGCTGAACCCGCAAGGAACAAACAGATGGTCATGATCACTCGCCGGCGTTGGCTGGCAGCAAGCGGCACCGCCGCGCTGGCCGCGGCACTGGCTGCCTGCGGCATGATGGGCAACGATTACACCTTCTCACAGAGCCAGCTGCAATCGGCCCTGGAGCGCAAGTTTCCGTTCAACAAGCGCTACATGGAGCTGTTCGACATCCAGCTCGCCAACCCGCAGCTCACGCTCGATCCCAGCCGCAACCGGGTCAACGTGCAGTTCGACGCCACCGTAAACAACCGCCTGTTCTTCGGCGAGCCGCTGGCAGGCCGCTTCGCGCTGGACAGCGGTCTGCGCTACGATCCGGCCAGCCGCGCGGTGGTGCTGCAGGATCCGCAGGTCCAGCAGTTCGACGTCAAAGGCCTGCCGCCTCAATTCACGCGCCAGCTCAATGCGCTCGGCGGCATCCTTGCGGAGCAGTTGTTGCAGGGCTATCCGCTCTACACCTTCCGTCCCGACGAGCTGCGCCTCGCCGGCGCCAGTGTCGAACCCGGTACAATCACCGTTTTGCCCAACGGGATCAACGTCAAGATCAATCGTCCTTGATGACGCGCCACGCGCAGGCATGCGCTTTGCACAGCCACTCCGGTGTCATGGTCGTGGCGGATAGTCGTGATTCCTGGCGCCTGGTGCGTGGCTGATGGCATAGGGTTGACGGTTGCTCGTTTCCTTTTTGCTCGCTTGTCCTCGGCCTGTTCCTGGCTTTTCCTTTGCTCCTCCATTCAGCATTCCACTCATTCCAATCAGCATGGATATTGCCCTCGCCCTGAAAGCCGTGATCCTCGGCATCGTCGAAGGACTGACCGAGTTCCTGCCCATCTCCAGCACCGGCCACCTGATCCTCGCCGGCCAGCTGCTCGACTTCAATGATGAAAAAGGCAAGATCTTCGAGATCGTGATCCAGTTCGGCGCCATCCTGGCGGTTTGCTGGGAGTTCCGCCACCGCATCGTCACCGTGGTGGGCGGACTGGCCACCGATGAAAAGGCCCGGCGCTTTGCCATCAATGTGATCGTGGCCACCGTGCCGGCGATCGTGCTGGCGCTCGTATTCGGCAAGTGGATCAAGGCCCACTTGTTCAACCCGATCACCGTGGCCACCGCGTTTATCATCGGCGGTGTGGTGATCTTGTGGGCCGAATGGCGCGAAAGCCATCGCGGCCAGGTCTCCCACCCGCAAGGCAACGCGCTGCTGGAGGCCGCCAAGGCCGGCGCACCGCGCATCGAGTCGGTCGACGACCTGCACTGGCGCGATGCGATCAAGGTCGGGCTGGCGCAGTGTTTCGCGCTGATCCCGGGCACCTCGCGTTCCGGCGCCACCATCATCGGCGGCATGCTGTTCGGGCTGTCGCGCCAGGTGGCCACCGAGTTCTCCTTCTTCCTGGCGATCCCGGTGATCTTCGGCGCCACCGTCTACGAGCTGTACAAGTCCCGCGCGCTGCTGTCCGCCGACGACCTGGGCATCTTCGGCATCGGCTTCGTCTTCGCCTTCCTGTCCGCCTTCCTGTGCGTGCGCTGGCTGCTGCGCTTTGTCGCCACCCATGACTTCAAGCCCTTTGCCTGGTACCGGATCATCTTCGGCATCGTTGTGCTGGCGACCGCGTACTCGGGGCTGATCGCCTGGCATGCTTGAAGGCGGTCGCGGTAGTCGCAGTAGGTAGCACCGGCGACTGTCGCAGGAATAAAAAAGCGTGGCTCCAGGCCACGCTTTTTTTTATTGTGCGCCGTCTCTCGGGGCGGCCTTCGCCTTCAGGCCCGCTTGCGGAACACCACGTCCCACACGCCATGCCCCAGCCGCACGCCGCGGCGTTCGAACTTGGTCACCGGGCGGTAGTCCGGCCGCGGCGCAAAGCCGTCGGCGGCGTCCGAGGTGTTGGCCAGGGTGGGCTCGCCCGACAACACTTCCACCATCTGGTGAGCATATTCTTCCCAGTCGGTCGCGCAGTGCAGGTAGCCGCCCGGCTTGAGGCGGTCGGCCAGCAGCTTGACCAGCGGCGGCTGCACCAGGCGCCGCTTGTTGTGGCGCTTCTTGTGCCACGGGTCGGGGAAGAAAATATGCACGCCGTCCAGGCAGGATTGCGTCAGCATGTGCGCGATGACCTCAACGGCGTCATGCGGCATGATCCGCACATTGCCGATCTCGCGCTCGCCCAGCAGCTTGAGCAGGGCGCCCACGCCGGGTTCATGCACCTCGCAGCCCAGGAAGTTGTCCTGGGGGCGCAGTTGCGCGATATGCGCGGTGGTCTCGCCCATGCCGAACCCGATCTCGAGGATCGCCGGCGCGGCGCGGCCAAACGTGGCCTCCCAGTCGAGCGGTTGCGGTGCGTAGGGCAGGATAAAGCGCGGCCCCAGGTCATCGATGGCACGCTGCTGGCCGGTGGAGGTTCGCCCCGCGCGGCGCACGAAGGAACGGATACGGCGCGGATGCGCCACGTCGCTGCCGTCGGCAGCCTTGGCGGGCGCGTTGTCAGCGTCGTCAGCTGGCGTCGGGTCGGAACTCGGGTCTTGGGGGAGCATGGCAACAAAAAAGCCGCCGGGCGAATCCTGATCGGGCATGCGACCAGTGGCGAAGGCGGCTCGTCTCAATCTGAGGTGGAGCGGGCGATGGGAATCGAACCCACGTCTTTAGCTTGGGAAGCTAAGGTAATGGCCATTATACGACGCCCGCGAAACCGCGATTCTACGCGGGATTCCCCGGCAAGTGCAAGCGCCCGTGCTGGCTGCTGCATTGAAAAGTGTATCCACTGCCACTCGGCTTGCTGGGTACGCTGGCGTTACTTTCGCAACCAGACTCTTGAGTCTCCATTTGTCTGAGTGGTACGCGTCATTTGTACACGCCACTGATGTCTGTCAGGTTCGTGTACAAGCCAGCTTGATAACTGGCATCCAGCTTGGCTTGCCGTGCCAGGGAAATGAAACTTTTCTCCGCAACCAGACGGTTTGCGTATGGAATGGCGGCGCAGAAGGACTGCATGTCGCGAATGTCATTCGGCTCCAGAGAACCGGTCTGCGCCTCCAGGCGAGTGGCTAACGCAGCCTCCACGTTCAAAGTTGGAACGTTTCGGATGAACGTCACAATTGCCTCCGGTCCGAGCTGCTTCATTTCATCTACGGTATGCCCAATGACCTCGAGCATGTGGGCAACATAGCCTTGATGATCGTAGAAGAGCAGAGCCGCATATGCTCGCCAGCGCAAATCGATTGTTGCGCCTCTCATGAGCGCGCGACGTTGTTCGATTCTGGCAAGAAGCGCGTCCGATTCAGCGGAGAATGCGGCATGGGCCGTTCGACGGCGCTGGTCGTCCTGATCGAGCATGTAGTCGATGTATTGACGCTTCGGATCAACGTGCTCATTCAGGAAGCGAGATGTAGTAGCCTCGGTATGCGAAGCCACGAGCGTGTCGAAAGTCTCGAACGCTTGCATGAAACTTGGAGCGATGGCCCAGTTTAAGTCAAACTGAACCGGGGACTCCTCGAATATGGAGTGCAACGCGTTCCGCATCTCGATCAGAATTCGGGCTTCACGACTTCTGAAGACCCAGCCCTTACTAAGGGCGGACTGTACCTCGACGACGTGCGTACGACTTGTTTGGTCGTTGCGCTTGGATGTCTCCAGGATATGAGAGACCGTCAACGGGGCAATGACTCGGCCTTTGTCGACGGCCTCGTGGAGTTCTGCGTAGGCAATGTACGCTGGACCCGTGGTCACCACACCTGCTCGCACGCGGGCGAGTTCGATCCACTTGTTTTGGTCCAGAAACAGGACTTCCATCTTGCGCCGCCTAAATGTCAGTAGACGGACCCGCTGGTCTGTCTAGGGTTCCCGAGCAGGACAGTGTTCTATACGTGGGTCAACATTCGATGCAAAAACCAGCGTTACCTGGGTCAGATTTGGATGCAAATCAACACATTCACGCATGCCTGGAGATGAAGGTGACGCCGCACGTGGCACAAAACACCTCGGGACGACGCTCGGACCGTTCCTGATGCCATTGCTCGCAGCGAGGGTTATGTCATCTCGCAGCAAACGCGCAAGCTGATCGAGTAGGGCTTCGGCTGGGTCAATACAGTGGGGCGCATGCGTCAGGTGATGGCGCGCAGCCTGAAGAAGGTCGACCAGCGGTTTGTCCTGAGCATGGCCACCTACAACCTCGTGCGCATGCGCTCGCTGGGACGAATCCGTCCGCAGTTGCAGTAATCGCGGCAATGGGGCCGGAAACCGGCCCCAATCACTGAAAAAGGTGATGAAGTGACGCGCAGCTTCCGGACTGTGAAAAATGCGGGGCACAAAAACCGCACAGGGAAAGCTTCATCGTTTGTTTCAGCAGCCTGTTAGGGACCCAAGGATCGCAGATCACCGCGCTCAAAGTGTGCTGAAGAGTTCCGCCACGCTGATCCGCAGCGCCGTGGCCAGCGCTTCGATCGCGTCCAGCGACGGGTTGGCAGCGCCGGTCTCAATCCGGCTCATGTAGGTGCGGGCAAAGCCCACATGATCGGCAAAGGCTTCCTGGGACAGGCCGGTGGCTTGGCGAAGTTCACGAATGCGCTTGCCAAAGCGACGGCGTAGGATCGTTTTCATGGCCCCTACTGTGGGAGGGTGCACACTAATCGGCCACACACTAATCGTGACATTCCGGGCGAGGTTGGCTATGCTATGTCGGCGTCGGCATCCCCTTGCCGGCGCCGAACCGGAGCACACTCTCACCATGAGCGGCATGTTTGTCCTCTGGCAAACGGCACGCCACGCCGGCGATCTCGCCCGGACGGCCGCGCCGTACCACGCCCTAGGCGCCACCCTGGCGCAGCGGCCGTTTCGCCTTCCTGCTCCCCAGCAGGCTGCCGCGCTGCAACTGCGGCGGCTGGTGGCGGCCTACCTGCAATACCAGGAGGGCCAGCTGGCCCACTACCAGGCAGCCGTACAGTGCGTGGCCGCCTGTACCGCCTACTGGCAGGGCAGAGGCGCGCTGCCCTGCCACTGGCGCCGGATCCGCAACCAGGTGCTGCGCTTTGAATTCAGCCTGGCAGATCCACTGTTTCTGTCGAGCCGCGTCCACGCGGTCAGGCAGGAGTTATATCCCTATATCTCACACTGTAGTCTGGGAGCATCGCTATGACGATCGGCTTAGCCGTCTTGGCCGTGGGCGTGCCCATCGCGGCCTTCGTCATCTGGGTTGCCCGGAACAGTCTTCGCGTACAGGAGGCGGAACGGGCGGAGCGCCGTGGGCGCAGCTGCCACTGCGGGCGCCGGCAGACCAGCGCCGACCACCAACTGCCTCCATAGCCCTCTGGCAAGAAAGACAGCCAAGGCTTATTGGTGTCAGATCCACCCCAGGGCACAATCGCCCGGCACGAGCAGCGCAGTGCCCAGCGGGTGGGCTCCACTACGGTCACAATGCAACCGGTCGCATCGATCAGGTCCAGAATCCCGACCGTTTTGTTTTCCTGGTTCTTCAGACTTTCGTGTGGGTAGGTAGTACGCTTTCGCGCATGGCTTGGTAAGGAGGTGTGCGATGGACAGCGTGGAACTGTACCGGCAGCTGCTTGGCGTGACTGCGCCATGGACGGTGGAGCGTGTCGACCTGGACGTGGCGCGGCAGCATGTCGAAGTGCATGTAGGGCAACTGGAGGGACAGCGGTTTTCGTGCCCCGAGTGCGGGAGGGAATTGGCGGTCTATGACCCACCCCTTTCAAGGTGACGAAAATTAGGGCACCCTCCGTGTTCTCGAACAGAAACCGGAGTCAATGGCGTGGTACTGGACGCAGTAGTGGAACGCTTTCTCGAACACAGCCCGATCAGCGTGATGGCGCGCCTGGGGTTGCAACGCGCCCTTGATCCGGCCTGGATCGACGAATTGTTCGAGCAAGAGCGTGAAACGCAGTACACGCGGGAGTTATTGTTCTCGACGACGGTGGAAATCATGTCGCTGGTCGCCGTGGGGCTGCGCCCGTCGGTGCATGCGGCAGCCAAGGCCAGTCCGGCGCTGCCGGTTTCCATCACCGCGCTGTACGACAAGCTCAGCCGGACCGAGCCGGGGCTGGTTCGTGCCCTGGTGCAAGGCAGTGCGCAGCGGTTGGGGCCGGTCGTGCAACCGATGTTGCGCAAGCAGCCGCCATCGGTGAATGGCTATCGCCTGCGCATCGTGGATGGCAGCCATTTGCCGGCGAGCGAAAAGCGCCTGAAACCATTGCGGGGGTTTCGGGGTGCGGCCTTGCCAGGGCAGTCATTGGTCGTCTATGACCCGGGCACGGCGATGATCGTCGATCTGGTGCCCTGTGAAGATGCGCACGCCCAGGAGCGGGCCATCATGGAAACCCTGCTCGCATCGGCCCAGCCGGCCGAACTGTGGATCGCCGATCGCAACTTCAGCACCCGGGCGATTCTTGCCGGGTGGCAGCGTCGCGGCAGCGCCTTCATCGTGCGGGAGCACGGCCGCAATCCGAGCCCCAGCGAGCTGGAGCCACTACGCGAAATGGGCCGGGTCGAAACCGGCATCGTGTACGAGCAAGCGGTCAGCATCCCAGATGAATCGAACGCGCCGCTGGTGCTGCGGCGCATCGAGCTGCATCTGGATGGCGCCACCGAGGATGGTGACACCGTCATCCGCCTGCTGACCAATGTCCCGTCCGCCCATCTGACGGCTGAGGCCGTCGCCCGGCTATACCGGCGACGCTGGAGCATAGGGAATATGTTTCAGCGGCTGGAATCGGTGCTCAACAGTGAGATTCGTTCGTTGAGCCAACCGCGCGCGGCGCTGCTGGCCTTCGGCGTGGCGGCGCTCGCGTATAACGTACTGAGCGTGATTGCGACTGCGGTGAGAATCCGGCATGAGCTGGATACCAGCGACATCGAGCTCTCACCGTATTACCTCGCCAGCGAAATCCGGGCAACTTATGCCGGCATGATGATCGCGGTGCCGCCCGAGGTGTGGCAGGCCTATGACCTCCTCACCCCAGCTCAGCTCGGTCGCGAGTTGATCAAGATGGCGACGCACGTTGATCCCCGCGCGATGCGTAAACATACGCGGGGACCGAAAGCGCCGAAGAAGAACGGCTATGTGGCCGGATGCGTAGCACGGCGGCATGTTTCTACCGCCCGTGTCATCAAGGCTGGACGTGTCGTCTAATCACTTTGAAAGGGGTGGGTCTATGACCACCTTGGAGAACGGGTGTGGCGACACCTGGATAGCTGCCAGTTCCTGACGTATCTGCACGCGCGGCCTCCGCGAGTGTCGTGTCCGGAGCATGGCGTGAGGCAAGTGAGGATGCCGTGGGCGGAGGCTGGGAGTCGGTTTACGCATCTGTTTGAAGCGCTGGCCATCGACATATTGCTGGCAACGAATGTCAAGCGAGCCGCGGAGATCTTGCGCATTACGTGGGACTGCCTGGCACGTGATGGAAAGAGCTGTATTGAGGGGGGCGGGCGGCGAAAGCCAACGAGATGCCCCGGCTGATGGGCGTGGATGAAAAGGCAATCGCCAAGGGACATCGCTATATGACGCTGGTGTGCGATCTGGAAGAAGCGACGGTGGAATACATCGGAGAAGAGCGCAAGCAGGCCAGCTTGGCCGCTTACTTCGAGGCCTTCCCGGTGGCGGATCGCGAGGCCATTGACGCAATCAGCCTGGACATGTGGCCGGCCTACATCAACGCCTGCCAGGCCAATGTGCCTGGCGCAGACGAGAAGATGGTCTTTGACCGCTTCCACATCATGCGCCATGTCATTGAGGCGGTGGACAAAGTCAGAAAGCAGGAGCACAAGGCGTTGCTGAAAGCCGGAGACGACACCCTTGCTCGCAGCAAATACCTGTGGCTGACCAACCCGGAGAACATGCTGGAGCCGTCCAGGGAACGCTTCAATGCACTGAGGACGATGGAGCTGAAAACAGCTCGAGCCTGGGCCTTGAAGGAGGCGCTGCGGGGGCTGTGGAATTACCGCACCACCGGCTGGGCCACACGCTTCTGGAGGCGCTGGTACTTCTGGGCGACCCATAGCCGGCTGGCGCCGATGATTGACGCCGCCCGGCTGATCGCCCGCCACTTGCCGAATGTGCTGACCTACTTCAAACATCGCATCACCAATGCCGTTGCCGAGGGGTTGAATTCCAAGATCGCCACTGTCCAGAAGCGAGCCTGCGGCTATCGCAATCCGGACCACTTTAAGATCGCCGTCTACTTCCACTGCGGTGGTCTCAACCTACATCCGGCTGCGCTGACCCACACGAAAGTCGGATGAACCGTTTTCCTGGGCGCGACAGTGGTAGCCTCGGCCGTGGGAGATGGTTTCGTTGATCAAGGGGGCATCGGACAAGTCAACTGTGCTATGGGGCGTAGCGCATGGCAGCTCAAGAAGCTCGCCTGAATTAAGGTGAGGGGCCATGAAGCGCCGGCAACCTTGTCAAATTGAATTCTACAGATTATTCTGTCAGCACTTATCGCCGCTTTAGCGGCATTGACATCGACATCGGCGCGGCGCGCCACGACAGGATGCGGTTCATGGGCTTGGGCGCTTTGGCACCGTAAGCGCTTCCCTTGGCCACCGTCTATCCATTTTTTGGGCCATCCGGGCGGGCTGTCTAAGTCCGTCCAGCTCTCATCCCCTGCCTGCAATGATCCCCGTAGCGTCGCTGCGGGTATCCCTCCCGTTTTCCTGTCTTCTACCTTCCTCCGCAACTTTCCTGAATCGTAGCCGAAGGGTTTTGCATGCCCTTGTACTCACGTCCACTCTTGCCTTTTCGCTGTGGCCGTTATTCGGAAGCGTTGATAAGGGGTTTCATGCCCTTCTCCCTAGTGATGCTCTCAGGACAGCCTGAGCATGGCCGGACTGTATCTGGCGAGTTCGTCTGCACTCTCAAAGCAGACATCCAACGAACGGAACCCAACCGTTGTCAGTTGGGGAAGGTGATGAAGGTGGACGTAGGGACAGCCTGTACCTAGTGCGATGGTCAGTTCGTGAAGCTGGACATCGATGACGATGGTACGAAGAAGGTTCGACTGGCCCGGGCGCGATGTGGCTGGAGCAATGCGGTTACTTGCCGCATCAGCCCCGGACATCGATGCTGTTGTAGCGCTCCACCTCACGTAGTCCCGGCATGTTGTCGCCAGAACGTCTGTGTGTGCCTGACGGGACGCACAGGCCCGCTGGTGGTGCCGTAGCTGTTCCCTGTATCCCGTACCGCTACCCGAGGGTTCCGGTGCCAGGGCTGGTTTAGCCAGCCGCCGTTAACACTGACCAAGTGAGGAATCTAGTGAAGCTGGATATTTTTGTGGACCTGATGCGTATGGTTGACCGCAATCGGGATGGCTCGTATGCGACCCAGGCGGCCCGCAGGGAAGTGCTCGCGCAGGTGGCTCATGACCTCAAGGACATGGGCTTCCGAATGCTTCCTGCTACCGGGTTGAAGCCAAAGCATGTTGCCGCGCTGGTCAATCGTTGGCAGGCCTCCGGCATTGCTCTGGGCACCATGAAGAACCGTATGTCACATGTACGGTGGTGGGCAGAGAAGGTCGGCAAGCGGAATTGTGTTCCGCGTACGAATGCCGAGCTGGGCATTGGCAGGCGCAGGTATGTGACCAACGTTTCTAAGGCACTGGTGCTGGCGTCGGGTGATATCGAGAAAATTACCGATGAACGTCTGCGCTGTTCTGTCGAGTTGCAGCAGGCCTTTGGGTTGCGCCGAGAGGAGTGCCTCAAGTTTCAGCCGAGGTATGCGCTGACAGGCCTTACGCCGGATGTAGTACGGGAGATACAGCTCAAGCCAACCTGGTGTAAGGGCGGCCGGGCACGTGCTGTGCCTGTCACGAATGAGCATCAGCGGGCTGTGCTTGCGCGTGCGGTAGCGCTCTGTGGAAGTGGCTCCATGATCCCGAAGAATCTCAAGTACGTCGACCAGCTCCACCGCTATGTCTGGGCTGTCGAGAAGGCTGGCATGTCGAAGTTACATGGCCTTCGGCATGAGTATGCCCAGCAGCGTTACCACCAGCTCACCGGCTGGCTTGCTCCTGCCGCGGGTGGTCCAGTGTCAGCACAGTTCACGCCGCAGCAGCGGGCCGTGGATCGTGCAGCACGGCTCCAAGTGTCTGCCGAGTTGGGCCACAATCGCGAGGAGATTACAGCCGTTTATCTAGGCCGCTAACGCGTTGTTGTGGCCTTGCTCGATGCTACTAGTGGGCCGTAACGTTTGATCTGGGAGTAATTCGACGAGCGGAATCGAAGTTCTTCCGCTTCACAGGTTTGGGCTGTTTGTTGTAGTGGCGGTAAATAGCGCATGAGCTTTCGATTGAGATCGCTCACAGAGGTAAAGATGCCGCGGGCGATGACATCTCGCTCGATCTTGGCGAACCTCAGTTCCACCTGATTGATTCATGACGAATACGTTGGACTGAAATGCATATGCACGTTGGTGTGGTCGGCCAAGAATGCTTCAACCAGCTTGCTCCTGTGGGCGGAGAGGTTGTCGGCAATGACATGGATCTCTTTACCGCGAGGCTGATTGGCCACGATGTCAGTCAGAAACGCGACGAACTCTGCAGAGGTGTGCCGCGCAGCCGTCTTGCCAAGCACTTCACCCGTTCTCGTGTTGAATGCCGCATAGAGCGATAACGTGCCATGCCGGTAGTATTCGAAACCATGGCGCTCAGCCCGACCTAGCGAAAGTGGCAGCACGGGATCTTTGCGATTCAGCGTCTGAACACCGGTTATACAGCGATCGGTAGGATATTAGCTTTCTTCAGAACAAGGTGGCGCCGAAACTTGCATCGCGCCAAGACACGCAGATTTGGTGGGGAAAGATGGTCAGCCGCGAGAACTCGCGTATGAAACCCGCATGAACAGTGGGTTTGGTCAGGCCGTTGCGGCTTGGGAAGCTAAGGTAATGGCCATTATACGACGCCCGCTAAGGCTTGCTGGAGGCGGATTTTAGCATGGTTTCCGATGCCTTTCATGTTTCCGCGTCCGGCCGTTGATTGGCAAGTCGTTGAACAGGGCTTCCTCAGGCATTTGCCTTGGCGGCGCGGGGAAGCTTTGCTTGCACCCCGGCTAGACCGAGCAACAGCCCAATAATGCCGGCGTAGAAGACGATGTTCGCCTGATGCGCCATCGTCACTTGCGTCAGGCCGCTGATCAAACTTGCCATCACGACGCCAAGGCCAGCCCCACTGAGGCTGACGCCGAGCGCGTTGTCATTGCTGCGGCATGCGCGCAACGTCCGCAGAAACAGGACTGCAGGAATAAGGAATATACCCAGCAGCGCGAGCATGCCGGGTAGGCCGGTGGTTGCGGCAGCCTCCACCACGTCGTTGTGTGCGTGCTCCAGATTGCAGGCCGCGGACTTGGTGCTCTTGCAGAAGTCAGATGCATGCAGGATTCGGGCAAACTGCCCCACTCCTACGCCCATCCAAGGGTGCGTGGTGATCGACTTTGCCGCGATTCTCCATACCTCCAGACGCGCGCCGACGGATGTTTCCACATCCCCTTTCTCGAACTGCCCGACCTCGTTGCGCACCTGATCAATTTTCTGCGCTACAGGACCGCCCGGAATCAGATAGGCGCCAACGCCCAACGCTGCAAAAAGCGCTATTGCAGCAAAGAACCTTGCAGCGCTCAGTCCGCGGTACCGGACAAAGAGCAGCGGAAGCGCGGTGAGAAGCATGGCGAGCGTTGCCCCTCGTGTCCCGTTCAAGAACAGGATCATCGCTGCAAGCACAAGGTTCACCCAAGCCAACCCGTGCGCGCAACGACTGGTGCCCGGTCGAGCAAAGCCGACTAAACCAAGCGCGGCGACCATGTTGGCGAACGCAATGGCCTGTGTCCACGCGGACGGTCGTTCTTCGCCTAGCGTGTAGTGCTGAATGGTGACGATTGCGAGACTAGCTACCAGTGCGATGGTGATCCCACGCCAGATTGCAGTGGGATCCGGGACCGTGCGCATGAACACCACGCAGGCCAGTAGGGCAAGTAGAATTCTTGACGGGTTGTCAATGACGTTCCACGGCACGCCGAAGTACAGCTTTGATCCCAGGTAGACGACCATCAGGGCCAGAATGGCCAGGCTCAAGGGATTGAGCAGATCACGGTATGTCCCCCAGGTCTTGGCCATTCGGTGGCCGCCGCATAACGCTAGCACTGCCACCGCGGCCAGAAAGATCCCTGAACCACGTGGCACACAGAGAAGAAGAATTGGAAATGCCAGAACCAGGGCGCTGGCAAAGGTAGCCAGCTTCGTTGCTCGAAACGTCATAAACTCTGCTTGACTCTCAATAGCGGCGGAACCCCCGTCGCGACCGCGCGATTATAGTGGATGGGATCGCAGGTGGCCCCAGGGGGGCAGGGGGAGCTGCGAGCCACAGGTCGAACCGCCACGCCAAGCTTCAGGATGCAGGCCACCAAGTTCTGATAGACAGAACGCCCAGCGCCTAGTGGGCATCTACCGCGAATGGGGCCTGCATCGAGGATCGCGTCGGGAAATGGCTTGTCCACTGTCCGGCGCGGCTCCCGCGTGACCGAGCCGCGCTCTGCCGAAGCGTCCGGGAAAACTCGATAGCGCGCTTGCCCCCTATGGATCCAGCCGCAGCCAGCAGACCGCCGCTTCTTCCTGGCCTGGCGCGAGCCAGCGCAAGCCGGTGCCGTGGTGGATGGCGTTGGGCAGGCCGAGCCAGGGTTCCACGCAATAGAAGTCGGAGTCGGCGCGCTCCGACCAGGTGGTGACCGCGAACCACGGCGTGCTGCCCGGCGTATCCAGCTCGATCACCAGCTTGCGGCCATGCGGGGCGGTGGCATCGGGCGGCGTGGCCAGCGCGCTGATGCGCGGCGCTACAGCCTGTGCCTGCAGTATGTGAAATGTGTCTTGCAGGCGTGGGTCATCGAGCCGATAGGTCTCAGCGCCTTGGCCGTTCGACTCCAGCGAGCCGTCGGGGCGCTGGCGCATCCGTTGCGCGGCCGGCATGGCCAGCGTGGAAGCGGCGCGCGCCTGGTGGGCAAGCGGGAAGTAGAAATGATGGCCAGCGTAGTAAGGCAGCGCCTGCTCGCCGGCATTGCTCGTGCGCAACGTGGCTTCGAGGCCGTCGTCGAGCAGCCGGTAGGTGACCTCGAACAGGAACTCGAAGGGGTAGGCCGCGCGCGTTGCGTCCGAAGCTTGCAACGTCATGGTCAGGCTGCGTCCCGCCTCAAACTGCGTGACCGCGAAGGGCAGGTCGCGTGCGAAGCCGTGGACCGGCAACGCCCGCACGGTGCCGCTGGCGTCTTTCCATGCGCCGGGCACGCCGTCGACGAAGTGCCTGGCAATAAAGGGGAACAAGATTGGGTTGCCGCCTCGCACGCGGGCCAGCTGGGACCAGTCGGCGTTCTCCGGCCAGTAAAGGATGTCCTCGCCGCGATGCACCCAGCGCACCAGGCGGGCGCCAAACTCCGGGGCGAGCAGCAAGAAACTCGAATCGTCTCCGACCCGGATCAGTTCCTGGCCTTGGAAATGCATAGAATTGAGAGGCGGCATGCAAGTTACGGCGGGAGTGGACATCGCTGCATGATAGCCGTCAACGCGCCGTGCCGCGGCACCGACCCGGTGCCCGCCAGCGCCCTCGACGAGTGCAGAAGCGTCGGGCGATCATCCGGCGTGCGCCTTGCGCAGCGATCGGCGCGCCACATTCGGATCGGTTCTCGCCGCTTCCGGCGCTGCCGGGCAGGCCGGGCGCTGGCGTGAATGTTGCGTCGCAGCGCAGAGCGTTTCCCCCAGCGAAAGGAGCTTGTCATGGCCGAGTCCCTCAGCAAGTCCACCGCGTCCGCCGGCGATGCTGCCACGGACGCCTCTCCCACGAAGTTCTCCCACGTGCGCCCGCAAGACACCGCCTTCGTCGACCAGGGTTTGCGCGATTTCTTCCTGTATCGCGACCTGGGCATCGCCGAGGCCACCGGCGGCAAGTTGCTGGTGCAACTGGTCAAGGCCAACCAGCCGCCCGAGCAAGGCACAGGCTGGCACCGGCACGAGGCGCAGTTCCATGTGGTGCTGATGCTCAAGGGCTGGGCGCGCTTTATGTACGAGGACAAGGAGACGCTGGTGGCGACCGGCGATTGTGTGCACCAGCGCCCCGGCATCACGCATTTCCTGTTCGACTACTCGCCGGATATGGAGTACCTGGAGATCGTGGGGCCAGCGGATTTTGGCACCGTCGAAGTCGAGGGCCCGTGCGCGGTGCCAGCGGTGACGCCGTGGCCGGCGGACCGCGACGCCGCTTAATCCGCGCCGCGTGGCCTTATGCGTTCGGCCTTGTGTGTTCAACATTACGCGTTCATATGGACGGCGTTGCGCACTAGCGGATAAACCTGCGAATCCCAGCGCTTGCCATTGAACACGCCGTAATGCCCCACGCCGGTTTGCACGTGGTGCATACGCATATAGGGCCGCAGGCTGCCGCACAGTTCCTGCGCGGCCATGGTCTGCCCGATGGCGCAGATATCGTCGCGCTCGCCCTCCACCGTGAGGAGTGCCGTGCGGTGGATCGCGTGGGGGTTCACGCGGCGCCCGCCGACGTCCAGCAGGCCCTGTGCCAGCAGGAATTCCTGGAACACCATGCTCACGGTCTCCAGATAGAACTCAGCGGTCAGGTCCATGGTGGCGAAGTATTCCTCGTAGAACACCTGGATGGCATCCGCGCGATCATGCTGGCCGTTGGCACGCAGATCATAGAGGTCGCGGAAGGCCTGCTGGTGGCGCTCGCTGTTCATGCTCATGAAGGCAATCAGCTGCATGAAGCCGGGATACACGCGACGCATCGCGCCGGCAAAGCGAAACGGCACGTAGCTGGTGAGCGAGCGCTCGAACCATTCGATGGGCTGGCTGGTGGCGAGCTCATTGACCTTGGTCGGGTTGATGCGCGCGTCGATGGGGCCGGCCATCAGGATCAGGCTCGGCGGCTGTGCCGGATCGCTATCCTCGGCCATCAACGCCACGGCGGCGAGCGCGGCCACGGTGGGCTGGCATACCGCCATCAGGTGTGTGCCGCCGCCAAGCGCGCGCAGGAAATCCATCAGGTGGTAGACGTACTGGTCAAAGCCAAAGCGGCCATGCGCCAGCGAGATGTCGCGCGGGTTGTGCCAGTCGGTGATATAGACATCGTGATCGCGCAGCATGGTCTGCACGGTGCCACGCAGCAGCGTGGCAAAGTGGCCCGACATCGGCGCCACCAGCAGCACGCGCGGCTGGCCCGAGACGCCGTGCTTGCGAAAGTGCAGCAGTGAGCAGAACGGCGTGCTCCCGGTCACTTCCTCCGTGACCTGTACCGGTGTGCCGTTCACCATCACGCTGTCGATGGCGAAGGGCGGGCGATGGTGCGTCAACCGGCTCAGCGCCAGCACGTCGCAGGCCGCGCGCGTGGCGCGCATCGGCTCGCTGCCTGCCAGGCGCGGGTTGGCGGCAAGGGTGCTCGACACCATGTCGGCCATGCAGCATGCGGGCTGCATGAGATCCGCATAAGTCTGGTACACCTGATACAGCATGGCTCGCCCCCTTTTATGCGTTCACCTCATCAGCCGCAATATGCGTGCCACGGCCGCTCCAGTTGGCATGAGGCTTGCGGGCCTGCCCGTATAGCGGAACGGGGTGACCTGTTCTGGTTCGTATGCGGCGCAAGCGGCGCGCGCGAACGACGCACGCGGATCTTCGCCAGTACATCTGCCTCATGCTGGTGCCGCGCGGCGCACCGTGCCGGTGCCGCCGTGGCCGCAGCACGTCCGGACCATGAAATGGCGTACCCGATGCACACCGGCTTCAGGCTCGGCGCATGCCTTTGCATCCCGTCAAGGTAAGCGCAAGCAGGACTAATGTTCCCGCCATGATGTAGTACAAATTCATAGTAGAAGCAGCTAGCACAAAGCACACAACGCATAGCGCGACACTGCAGCGAGAGGCACGGGCGCACCGTCTGCTGGCACACAGATGACGGGGTTCGCCCGCCATGCAACGGCTTTTCCAGGTGGCAAGGAGGCGGGATGGCAAGGACGACACTCACCATCAGCAGTAAGACGTATTCATCGTGGTCGCTGCGCGGCTGGCTGCTGGTGCGCTTCGCGGGGCTGGAATTCGAGGAGGTGCTGGTGCCCCCCGACGACGCCGCGGCGCGCGCGGAAATCCTGCTGCTGTCGCCTTCGATCCTCGTTCCACGCCTGCTGCATCAGGGCGTGACAGTGTGGGACACGCTGGCCATCGCCGAGTATCTCAACGAGGTCCGCCCCAAGGCCGGACTGCTGCCGGATGATCGCGCCGCGCGCGCGCATTGCCGCGCCATCTGCGGCGAGATGCACTCGGGCTTCGCCGCCATGCGCGCGGCGTTGCCGATGAACCTGAAGGGGCATTTTCCTGGCTTCAAGGTGTGGTCGCGCGCGCAGGCCGACATCGACCGTATCACGCAGATCTGGACCGAGTGCCTGACGCAATACGGCGGCCCCTACCTGTTTGGTGCGACGCGCACCATGGCCGATGCGATGTACGCGCCGGTGGTGACGCGCTTCGTGACCTACGGCGTGATGCTGGATCCGGCGCCGGTGGAGTACTGCAAGCAGATACTTGCCATGCCGGAGTTGCAGGAATGGATTGCCGCGGCGAAGAAGGAGCCCGACGAAATCAGCGAACTCGAAGTGGAGTTCTGACCTTCTTGCCAGGAGATGGAAGAGGGCGCACCGCGGCGTTTTGCGCCGCGGTGCGCCCTTGTTCGTTTCACACCGCCGCGGATTCGCTGGCGCGCGCCGCGATAAAGCGCTCGGCGTAGGCGAAGTACCAGTCCAGCGTTCCCGGGTTGGCCATGGCGTCGCGGTTGGCGATCTTGTCGGGCGGGTGGCCCAGCAGCAGCTTCTTGATGGGCACTTCCATCTTCTTGCCCGACAGCGTGCGCGGCACGCCGGGCACCTGCAGGATCTCGTTGGGCACATGGCGTGAGGACAGCGCGCAGCGGATGCGCGCGCGCATGGTGTCGCGCAATGCATCGTCCAGGACCATGCCCTCGCGCAGCACCACGAACAGCGGCATGTACGAATCGCGCCCCAGGTATTCGAGGTCCACCACCATGCTGTCGAGCACTTCCGGCAGGTCCTCCACCACGCGGTACAGCTCGCTGGTGCCCATGCGGATGCCGTGGCGGTTGATGGTTGCGTCCGAGCGGCCGTAGATGATGGCGCCGCCGTGCGCGGTGATCTTGATCCAGTCACCGTGGCGCCACACGCCGGGATAGGTGTCGAAGTAGCTGTCACGGTAACGCTGCCCGTCCGTGTCGCCCCAGAGGAACAGCGGCATCGACGGCATGGGCGCCGTGCAGACCAGCTCGCCCACTTCGCCCACCAGCGCGTTGCCCGCTTCGTCGAAGGCTTCGACTTTCGCACCCAGGCAGCGGCACTGCATCTCGCCCGAGTAGACCGGCAGGATCGGGCAGCCTGCCACGAACGAGCCGGCGAAGTCGGTGCCGCCGCTCATCGGCGCAAGCCAGATGTCCGCGCCCACGTGGCGGTAGATCCAGTCATAGGCTTCGGCCGGCAGCGGCGAGCCGGTCGAGCCGAGCGCGCGCAGCCGGGAAAGGTCGGCCAGGCGGGCGGGTTCGATCCCCGCCTTCATGCCGGCGGTGAAGAACGCCGCGCCCGCGCCAAAGGCGGTGACGCGGGCGGCGTCCACGAAGCGCCAAAGCACACCGCCATCGGGCCACGCGGGATTGCCGTCGTAGAGTGCGATGGTGCTGCCCAGCAGCAGGCCTGCGATCTGCGCGTTCCACATGATCCAGCCGCTGCTGCTGTACCAATGGAAGACGTCGTCCGGCCCGAGGTTGTTGTGAAAGGCCATCAGCTTGAGCTGCTCGATGACGATCCCGCCGTGGCCATGCACGATGGGCTTGGGCATGCCGGTGGTGCCTGAGGAATAGACGATCCACAGCGGGTGGTCGAACGGCACGGACTCGATCGCCAGCGCCACGCGATGCGCCAGCACCGCCTGCCATGTGTGGCGGCGCACGTTGGCGGGGAGCGGGATGGCGTCCGGGCCGGCCTGCGCATCGGCATGCTCGCCCGGCACCAGCACCAGGTCCGTGAGCGAAGGCAGGGCGGCAGCCAGCTCGGCCAGCACCGTTGCCCGGTCGTAGGCCTTGCCGCCGTAACGGTAGCCATCGACTGCGACAAGCACCTTGGGCTCGATCTGGCGGAAGCGGTCGATTACCGCGACCTGGCCCATGTCGGGCGCGCAGCCCGACCAGGTCGCGCCCAGGCTGGCGGTGGCCAGGAAGGCGACGACGGTGGCGGGAATGTTCGGCAGGTAGCCCGCCACGCGGTCGCCGCGCGCCACGCCCATGCCGCGCAGGGCATGCGCCAGCGAGGCAACCTGCTGCTCCAGCGCATCCCAGCTCAGGTCAGTGACCGCGATGGATTCACCGGCGTAGCGGATGGCCGTGCGCTGGCGCGCGGTGCCGCTGCCAGCATGGCGGAACACCTGCTGCACATAGTTGAGGCTGGCGCCTTCGAACCAGCGCGCACCGGGCATCCGTGCGCTGGCGAGCACGCGCGTGGGCGGGGTGTCGAAGCGCAGGTCGAAATAGGCGCGGATGGCGTCCCAGAAGGCTTCCAGGTCGGTCACCGACCACTGCCACAGCGCGGCGTAATCGGCAAAGGCGAGGCCGCGCTCGCTCTCCAGCCAGCGCATGAAGTGCGCAACGCGGCTGCCGTCGCGGAACGCCGGCGATGGCGTCCACATCAGTTGCCCTTCTTCAAGGGTGGTCATGGCTCCTCCTGGGGTCCGTCTCGCGCGGACGTGCGGATGGGTTGCGATGCGATTTAGTGGGATCTTACATGTTGCCCGCGATCACGCTTTGGCGCGGGCCTCGAACAGGGAGTCCCACATGCTGTCGACGCGTGCCTTGACCGCGGCATCCATCTGGATCGGTCGGCCCCATTCGCGGGTGGTTTCGCCCGGCCATTTGTCGGTGGCGTCGATGCCCATCTTCGAGCCCAGCCCCGACACCGGCGAGGCAAAGTCGAGGTAGTCGATCGGCGTGTTCTCCACCAGCACGGTATCGCGCGCGGGATCGACACGGGTGGTGATGGCCCAGATCACTTCCTTCCAGTCGCGCACGTCGACATCGTCGTCCACCACTACGATGAACTTCGTATACATGAACTGGCGCAGGAAGCTCCAGACGCCGAACATCACGCGCTTGGCGTGGCCGGCGTACTGCTTCTTCATGCGCACCACGGCCATGCGATAGCTGCAGCCCTCCGGCGGCAGGTAGAAGTCGGTGATCTCGGGGAACTGCTTTTGCAGCAGCGGCACGAAGACTTCATTGAGCGCCACGCCCAGCACCGCGGGCTCGTCGGGTGGCTTGCCGGTATAGGTGGAGTGGTAGATCGGGTCGCGCCGCATGGTGATGCGGTCGATGGTGAAGACGGGGAACCAATCCTGCTCGTTGTAGTAGCCGGTGTGGTCGCCATACGGGCCTTCCAGCGCGTGCTGGTAGCCGGTGGGATGATCCGGGTCGGGCTGGATATGGCCTTCCAGCACGAACTCGGCCGAGGCCGGCACGCTCAGCTCTGACAGCGTCGGCGTGATACAGCCCGCCAGCGCCGTGCGGCTGCCGCGCAGCAGGCCGGCAAACTGGTATTCCGACAAGGTGTCCGGCACCGGGGTGACGGCGCCGAGGATGGTGGCCGGGTCAGCGCCCAGCGCCACCGCGATCGGGAACGGCTTGCCGGGGTTGGCCAGCGCGTGCTCGCGGAAATCCAGCGCGCCGCCGCGATGCGCCAGCCAGCGCATGATCACCTGGTTGCGGCTGATCACCTGCTGGCGGTAGATGCCCAGGTTCTGGCGCTTCTTGTGCGGGCCTTTGGTGATCACCAGGCCCCAGGTGATCAGAGGCGCCGCGTCTTCCGGCCAGCAGGTCTGGATCGGCAGGCGCGCCAGGTCCACGTCGTTGCCTTCCCAGACCACCTCCTGGCAGGCCGGGCTGCTGACGCGCTTGGGCGCCATGTCCCACACCGACTTGGCCAAGGTGAACAGTTTGCCCGCTTCGCGCAGGCCGCGGGGCGGCTCGGGCTCCTTGAGCGCCGACAAGACGCGGCCAATGTCGCGCAGGTCGGCCAGGCTCTCCGCGCCCATGCCGAGGGCCACTCTTCGTGTCGTGCCGAACAGATTGGCCAGTACGGGCACGCTATAAGTCTGACCAGGCCGATGCGGATCGCTCGGGTTTTCGAACACGACGGCAGGTCCGCCGGCTCGCAACAGCCTGTCGCAGATTTCGGTCATTTCGAGGTTGGGCGACACCGGCGCACCGATCCGTTTCAGCTCGCCAAGGCCTTCCAGTTGGCCCAGGAAATCGCGCAAGTCGTTGTATTTCATGATTTATTCGATTGAGGCGCAGGCACGTTAGCGCACCTGTCCATGCAAGTGGTGTGAAGCAATATTCACATGAAAGTGATGGGACACAAAAAAATCGTCCCAATTTGCATCTCCAAATTGTAAATTTTTTGACTCTGCCTTGGTCGGTAGGGATGGCCTCTATGCTTTGCCAGTACTGAGATTTACCCAATCGAGGTGGCATGAAAGTGCGTCAAAGACCCTTGTTACATATAACTAAAAGCTTTGTTTTATATAAACGTTATTCTTGACGATGTATAAAAGGGTTCCTACAATCCGGTTCTGCTCGTTGGACTGTTGCGGTGCAGCACATTTTCTTCTGCCCTGTCAAGGGGATTAGTGGGGAAATATCCATATCTGATCATATGAACGGATGCGTCTGAGCAGGACGGATTCGATCGATCGCCCCGGCCGTGGCCGGGTGCTTTGAGTAGTTCGCGGCAGGGCAGGCTCCCCCAAGAGCCTACCCTGTTTCTCGTTGGGCGCATGGGGAGCGCCCACCAACAGGTGCTGGACGTCTTTGCTAGGCGGCGCGGCATCCTTACTTGAATACGCGGTCAACGGGCGTGCGGCGCAGCAGCGCGGCACGAAGCGGGCAGCGGATGGAGGTAAGTATGAGTGGTTGGAAAACCCTTCATCTTCCCGGAGTCGGGCGGGCATTGCAGGTCCGTTTCAGACACCCGGTACCCGGAGTGAGTCGGGCATTGCAGGTCCGCCTTGCGCATCCGGTCGCTGGCCGCGCTTTACGGAGCGGTCGCGCAACATTGAAATATGCCCTGAACAGTCTCGGGGTCATGTCTGTAGTCGCTGCGGTATCGCTGTCTGTCAGCCAGGAATGGCGTACGGCCCTGGCCGGTGCGCTGGCCGGCGAGGAAGCGCCCGCAGTGTTGATGGAAGCCGCAGTGCCTGCGTCCACGGCCGATGTGGCCGCGGCCAAGCTGGGCCTGACGATGGCGCAGTCCACGCAGTCCACGCAGTCCAAGCCCGCAGGCTTGCCGACCGTGTCCGGCACGGACGACTGGGGCCAGCAGCCCGCCGGCAAGGTACCCTCCGTGGCCCACCTGGCCGCGCAGATCCCGGCACAGCGCGTGGCGCTTGACGCGCGCAATCCGGCCACGCTGGGCAGCGCGCGCGAGCAGGCTGTGGTGGCTGAGTACATCGCTCGCAAGTATCGAGTGGCGGCGCAGGCTACCGCGCAACTGGTGAAGGCCGCGTACCTGACGGGGCGCGAGGTCGGTATCGATCCGTTGCTGATCCTGGGCGTGATCGCGATCGAGTCCAGCTTCAATCCGTACGCGGAGAGCGGCGTGGGCGCCCAGGGCCTGATGCAGGTGATGACCAAGGTCCACCAGGACAAATACGAGGCCGTGGGCGGCGTGGCAGCCGCGCTGAACCCGTATGCCAACATCAAGATCGGCGCGCTGGTGCTCAAGGACTGCATCGCCCGCGCCGGTTCGCTGGAAGGCGGCCTGAAGTATTACGTGGGTGCGGCGACCACCAACACTGATGGCGGCTATGGCGCCAAGGTGCTGGCAGAGCGCGCCCGCCTGCGCCAGCTGCCGGGCGTGCGCAGCGTCGCGGCTGAGCCGGTGTCCGCCAAGCCTGAAGTGACGGCGGATGCCAAGGCTCAAGCCGAACATCATCACGGCACGGCCGGCGATAAGCTGGAAGCGGCAGGCAACGTTCCGAAAAGCGCCTGATCCCGGGATCTTCACATCTCGGGCAGCGCAGAAAAAAAGCACCCTTCCGGGTGCTTTTTTTTTTCGTTGCAGCTACGGCTCTGGCTGGCGTTCAGGCGAAGAACTTGCCCAGGCGGGCCATGGCCTCCTCGATGTTCTCCATCGAGGTCGCGTAGGAAATCCGGATGTAGTCGCTCGCCGTGAAGGGGCCAAAGTCCTGGCCCGGCACCAGCACCACACCGGCATCGTGCAGCATGGCCTGCGTCAGGCTGTCGGCATCGCCCGCGGCCGGGTGGTTGACGCCACGGCAGTCCGCATAGACGTAGAAGGCGCCATCCGGCTTGACCGGCACCCGCAGGCCGAGCGACTCCAGCGCCGGCACGACGGCATCGCGGCGGCGGTGGAACTCCGCCTTGCGCGCATCGTAGATCGCCAGCGCCTCGGGGGAGAAGCAGGCCAGCGCGGCATGCTGGGCAACGGCCGAGGCGCAGATGAAGAGGTTCTGCGCCACTTTCTCGAAGGCGCCCACCAGTTCGTCCGGCACCACCAGCCAGCCCAGGCGCCAGCCGGTCATATTGAAGTACTTGGAGAAGCTGTTGACGGTGATCACGTCCTCGTCCAGGCTCAGCGCCGATACCGGCGGCGCGTCGTACGACAGGCCCTGGTAGATCTCGTCGACGATGGCAAAGCCCTGGCGGGCCCGCACGGCCTTCAGGATGCGCGCCAGCTCGTCCGGCAGGATCGATGTGCCGGTGGGGTTGGAAGGCGACGCCAGCAGCACGCCACGGGTCTGTTCGCCCCAGTGGGTCTCCACCTGCTCGGCCGTGAGCTGGAAGCGCTGGGCCGGGCCGCTCGGGATCATCTTCGCGCGGCCGTCGAAAGCGGCAACGAAATGCCGGTTGCAGGGGTAGCTGGGGTCGGGCATCAGCACTTCCGCGCCGATCTCCACCAGCACGGCGCAGGCCAGCAGCAACGCGGCCGAGGCACCGGCGGTCACCACCACGCGGCGCGCCGGGATGTCGATCCCGTACATGGTCTTGTAATAGCCGGCGATGGCCTCGCGCAACGGTGCGATGCCCAGCGCGCTGGTGTACTGGGTCACGCCGCGGCGCATGGCGGCCTCGGCGGCCCGGACCACGGGCTCGGCGGCGGTGAAGTCGGGCTCGCCGATCCCCATGTGGATGATGTGGCGCCCGGCGCGCTCGAGTTCGGCGGCCTGCTTGGCCAGCTCCATCACGTGGAAGGCGTCGATATTGGCAAGGCGGGAGGCGGTGGCGAGGCGCTGCAGGTCCATGGTGGGAATAGGCTTGGTGGGCTGGGTTGAATGAATTTGGACGGAGTTGGGCGCAGTACATGTAAAAACACCCGCCGGAGCGGGTGTCGGTACGGCAAGCATGGCACCGTGAACGGCGCCGGTTGCCGTCGTTCAGCGTCGGGCGGCCAGTTCCGGCGCGCGCACCTTGGCGGCCAGCTTGTCCAGCACGCCGTTGACGTACTTGTAGCCTTCCACGCCGCCGAAGGTCTTGGTCAATTCCACGGCTTCGTTGATGACAACCTTGTACGGGATGTCCACGCAGTGGATCAACTCGTAGCTGCCGATCAGCAGGGCCGCACGCTCGACCGGCGAGAGCTCGCTCACCGGGCGGTCCAGGAACGGCTCGAAGGCGCCCGTCAGCCGGGCTTCTTCGCGGATGGCGCCATTGAGCAGTGCGTCGAAGTGCTCGCGGTCAGCCTTGTTGAAGCCTTGGGCGTCGTGCAGGTGGGCCTGGATCGCATCGGTATCGTTGCGGTTCAGCAGCCACTGGTAGAGGCCCTGCAGGGCGAGCTCGCGCGAGCGCCGGCGCGCGCTCTTGGGCGCTGCCTTGGGCTCGGTCTTGGCGACGGGCTTGGTGCCGGCGTCGTCCGCTGGCTTGCCGGCGGGGTTGCTGCTCTCGGGCGCGTCACTCATCGTCGTCCTCGTCTTCATCCGCTTCCTGGTTGCGCAGCGAATCCAGCGCGGAGACCAGGTTGGCCATTTCCACCGCGGCGCGGGCGCAGTCGCGGCCCTTCTCGCGGGTGCGGGCATGGGCCTGGGCGTCGGTGTCGACGGTCAGGATGCCGTTGGCGATGGGCACATTGAAGTCCAGGCCGACACGGCTGATGCCGGCGCCCGATTCATTCGAGACCAGCTCGAAGTGATAGGTCTCGCCGCGCACGACCGCGCCCAGCGCGACCAGCGCATCGAACTGGCCGCTTTCAGCCATTTTTTGCAATGCCAGTGGCACTTCGAGCGCGCCCGGCACGGTCACCACCAGGGTGTCCTCGCCTTCGATGCCCAGCTTTTCCAGCTCGGCGACGCAGGCTTCGAGCAGCTCGGCGCAAACCGGCTCGTTGAAGCGCGCTTGCACGATGCCGATGCGCAGGCCTTCACCTTCGAGGTTGCTGGGGTAGAAACCGTGATCCATCTTTATTCTCCAGGGTTCGGGTGGCGGCCAGCGACAGGTTCGCGGCTGCCGTGTATCCGGTAGTTCAGTTAGCCTGGCCGCCGCTCATGGGCTGGTAGCCAGTCACTTCAAGGTCATAGCCGGTCATGCTCGGCATTTTCAGCGGAGATGCCAGCACGCGCATCTTGCCCACGCCGAGATCCTTGAGGATCTGGGCGCCGGTGCCGTAGGTGCGCAAGTCCGGCTTCACGCGCGGGCGGTTTTGCGGCGCGTCGAGCGCCGAGAACTGCGTGAACAGCTGTTCGGCCGTGTCGCCGCAGTTCAGCAACACCATCACGCCATGCTCGGACTGCGCAATGGCTTCGAGCGCGGCGGGCACGCTCCAGGAGTGCGTGGTACGCGACACTTCCAGCAGGTCCAGCGTGGAAAGCGGCTCGTGCACGCGCACCAGCGTTTCACGATCGGCCTGGGGGTTGCCCTTGACCAGCGCCAGGTGGGCGCGGCCGCTCGGCTTGTCGCGATAGATGATGCTGTGGAACGTGCCGTACGGCGTTTGCATGGTGCGCTCGCCGGCGCGCTCGATGATGCTCTCGGTGCGGCTGCGGTAGTGGATCAGGTCGGCAATGGTGCCGATCTTGATGTGATGCTCTTGCGCGAACTCGATCAGGTCCGGCAGGCGCGCCATGGTGCCATCGTCCTTCATGATCTCGCAGATCACGGCGGCCGGCGTCAGGCCAGCCAGGGCGCCCAGGTCGCAACCGGCTTCGGTATGGCCCGCGCGAATCAGCACGCCGCCGGGTTGGGCCGTCAACGGGAAGATATGGCCGGGCTGGACCAGGTCGGCGGCACGGGCATCCTTGGCCACCGCGGCTTGCACGGTGCGGGCGCGGTCGGCCGCCGAGATGCCGGTCGTGACGCCCTCCGCCGCTTCGATTGACACCGTGAAGTTGGTGCCGTGCACCGTGCCGTTGCGGCTGACCATGGGCTGCAGCTCGAGCTGGCGGCAGCGTTCGGCGGTCAGTGTCAGGCAGATGAGGCCACGGCCGTACTTGGCCATGAAATTGATCGCCTCCGGTGTGACGAAATCGGCAGCCAGGACCAGGTCGCCCTCGTTCTCGCGGTCTTCCTCGTCAACCAGGATGACCATGCGGCCGGCACGGATTTCGGCAATGATTTCTTCTGTACGGGCGATTGTCATGGCTTGCAGGCTGGGAAGCTGGCTGAAGTTTGGGCTGGAATTCTGGCTGAATTTCGGGCGGGATGGCTTGCTGGCCGGCTGCCGGTGCAATCTGGCCGATACCCGCTTTGACGCACTTTTGCGCGCTTTTGCGGTATACCGGCCGACTGCGGCAGCGGTCTGGCCCAATATTGTACGTCAACCGGGCGCCGCAGGGCGCGCGGCGCCTGCCGGGCCAATGCCGAAGGCCCTCCGTGTGACGGTGGGCGGCGGCAAGTCAGGTGGCCTTGCCAGGCGGCGGGGTGCTGAAAGGACGCGTGTCAGGCGGGTTTCGGGGCGCTCAACATCCGCTCCACGTACCGCGCGATCAGGTCGATCTCCAGGTTCACGCGCGCGCCGGGCTTCAGATCCTGCAGCGTGGTGACTTCGATGGTGTGGGGGATCAGGTTGATCGAGAACGTGCAACCGTCTTCGTCGTCGATGACCTTGTTGACCGTCAGCGACACGCCGTTGACCACCACGGACCCCTTGTAGGCCAGGTAGCGTCCCAGCTCGCGCGGGGCGCGCACGCGCAGTTCATGGGACTCGCCCACCGGCGCGAAGTGCGTGACTTCGCCAAGCCCGTCGACATGGCCCGAGACCAGGTGGCCGCCGAGGCGGTCGGCCAGGGTCAGCGCCTTCTCCAGGTTGACCCGGCCGGGCTTGTCCAGGCCAGCGGTCTTGTCGAGCGATTCGCGGGAGACATCGACGTCGAAGGCGTCGCCGTCCAGCGCGATGACCGTCATGCAGGCACCCTGGATGGCGATGCTGTCGCCAAGGATGACATCGGACAGGTCCAGCCCGTTGGCACGGATGCGCAGGCGCACGCCGGCATCGGCTGCGGCTTCGCTGGCGCCCAGCGGGGAAACGGTTTCGATGCGGCCGACGGCCGCGACAATGCCAGTGAACATGATCGATGCGTGATGCAATGGGAAAACACGCATGCTAGCAGGTGTGGAGCCGATTCGTTTTTACCGGCAGGCGATCAGACGTGATCGGCGCGGCGCGCGATCAGGCGCAGGTCTTCGCCGATCATGCGCACATCGTGCCAGCGGAAGGCCGCGGCGTCCTGCAGCCGCGCCAGGGGCGGCAACTGGAACATGCCTTGCGCGTCGCCCAGCAGCTTGGGCGCCAGGTAGATCAGCAGCTCGTCGGCGCAATGCTCGCGGATCAGCGATCCGTTGAGCTTGAAGCCGGCTTCCACGTGCAGCTCGTTGACGCCGCGCCGGCCGAGCTCTTCCAGCATGTGGCGCAATTCCACCTTGCCGTGCGGATTGGGCAGCACCACCACTTCCGCGCCGCGGGCTTCCAGGGCGCGCCGGCGCGCCGTATCGTCAAAGGCGCAGAACACCAGCACCGGCTTGGCAAAGTCCCCGGTGTCCGGCGTCAGCAGGCGCGCGTCCAGGGGAATCTCCAGCCGGGAATCCACCACCACGCGCTGGGGCTGGCGCGGCGTGTCCACGGCACGCACATTGAGCTGCGGGTTGTCGTCTCGCACGGTGCCGATGCCGGTCAGGATGGCGCTGGCGCGCGCACGCCAGGCGTGGCCGTCGTCGCGCGCCGCCTGGCCGGTAATCCACTGGCTACTGCCGTCGTGCAGCGCGGTGCCGCCGTCGAGCGAGGCGGCCACCTTGACACGCACCCAGGGCAGGCCGCGCGTCATCCGATTGACAAAGCCGATGTTGAGCTCGCGTGCTTCTTTTTCGAGCAGGCCGCAGCGCACGTCCACGCCGGCTTCGCGCAGCCGCTGCAAGCCACGGCCGGAAACCGTCGGGTTCGGGTCTTCCATGGCCGCCACCACGCGCGCGATGCCGGCGCGCACCAGCGCGTCCGCGCAGGGCGGCGTCCGGCCAAAATGGCTGCAGGGCTCGAGCGTGACAAAGGCGGTGGCACCCTTGGGATCGTTCCCGCGCGCCGCGGCATCCTTGAGCGCCTGGATCTCGGCGTGATCCTGCCCGGCGGGTTGGGTGAAGCCCTGGCCGATGATCTTGCCGTCCTTGGACAAAACGCAGCCAACGCGCGGGTTGGGCGTGGTGGTGTACATGCCACGCTCGGCGAGCGCGAGAGCCTGTGCCATGGCTGCGTGGTCGGTATCGGAGAACATGAGGCCTGGTGCTTCCTGCCGCGCGGGCGGTGAGTTGATGCGTTGGATACGGTTTCAGTCTTCTGGTGTCAGGGCGGCGCGGACTGTGCGAGGTCGCCGCAATCGGCATCCTGCCCCGGCGTGCACAGACGGACGCGGCCGTGAGCACCGAGCCTTAGCTGCCGCTGTTCGCCCTGGCAGGAAACGGTGAAGGTGGCAGCGAGGAACCCGCCTTGCTCTGAGCGAGAGTATCCCACAGCTGTCATGCGCAGCGTATTGCTGCCTTGCGTGGTGGAGCGCAGGGCAATGCGCAGGCAGGCGTTGCGCAGTTCGACGACCGCAAGTAAGCCGGCATCGTCCTGGCCAGGCTCGCCCCCTGGCGCCAGTGCCAGGCGCCAGCCATGATCCAGCGACGAGGCGCCCGGCAAGGGCGTCAATATCACGTCGGATCGCCGGGCCACGGCGGCGGAGCGCGCCACCGCCAGCGAGCCGGCCAGGCGGTCTGCCGCCAGCATCACCTGCTGGCGCGCTTGCAAGCGCTGCCAGGACGGGAAAGCCAGCGCTGCCAGGATGGCCAGCACGGCCAAGCAGGTCAGCAGCTCGGCAAGCGTTGCGCCGCGACGCGAATGCCGGCGCCAGTGCGGGTGCCAGATCCGACGCATGGCCGCCTCAGCACGCCTGGGGCAGCGGCACCGGCTCCGCGGCAAAGGCGGGCTGCGCAAGCCACTCGCCGGTACTGCGCAGTATCAGCGTGCCGCATGACGCATCCGGCGTCAGCGGCACGGCACGCAGCTCCACGCAATGCGCCAGCCCGCTGCCCGGGCAGGCGCTGGCGTTGATCCAATGACGCGGGCGCGCCGCTTGGGCGGGCACCGGCTGCGGCCACTTGCCGGCCACCGTGGCGCCGCCCGGCTGGGCGGCGAAGCTCATGGTGGCGAGCGCGTGGCGCTCCAGGTCCAGCATCACGCCGATCAGTGCGCTGCGCGCCTCGGCGCGCCAGCCGCGTGCCATGTGCTGGTGCCAGGCAGGCATTACCATCGCCATGAGGATCGCGGAGACAGTCAGCGTGATCAGCAACTCGAGCAGGGTGAAGCCGCCCAGGCGAGGGCAGGGTGTCATGAACGTGTCTCCAGGGTGCGTCCGCCATTGCGGACGAATGGACGTGGCTTGTTGCAGCGGATCGATCGGGAGCATCGGGGTCTCATGGCGGGCCGGTGCGGATCAGCTCGCGCCAGCTCAGGCGGCCGGTGCGGCGGCTGGCGATGGTGCGGTTGAGTGGCACGGCGCTTCCTTCCTCCAGCGACCAGAGCGTGAGCGCCACGGCCTCGCGCGAGGTGGTCCCTGGTTGCGCGGATCGCTCCGGCGGCAGTGCGGTGCGTTGGAGAACCACTGCCGCTATGGCGCTCGCGCCGAGTCCGGTTGCTACGTGGGCGAGGGGGCCACCCGCCTGCGCACTGGTAGTGGATTCGCCGCTCAGCGCGTGGATCAGGTACGCACGCTGGCGCGCGTCGGGCGTCCGGGTGACAAAGCCGAGGTAGCCCGGGTCGGCGGGGAGAAACCGGTCCAGGCGCTCGCCGGGATTGGGAAGAGGCAAGTGCCAGCCAGCGGTGGATGCGGCCCCGCCTTGCGTAGCCCGCTTGTGAGGCTGCCGGCGCAGCACCACGCCGCCCCCGTGGGGTTGGGCCGCGATGCGCGCGGCGCTGCCGTCGGTATTACCTGTGCTTGAAAGGGCTGTGCTGTCAAATACGGCAGTGATGCGTTCGCCGTGGCCGTACACCACCAGGTGGCCACCGGAAGCGCTGATGAGGACAGGCGGCACGATTGCGCCTGCGCTGGCGGATGGCGCCGGCAAGGGCACTGGATTCTCTGCGCGGTGAATGCAACGCACCCGCCGGTCGCCATCGTGCCATGGCGGCGCGCCGCGCAGGTCGAAGCGCCAGAGCCCACCGGCGGTATCCACCGCATAAGCCGCCAAAGCCACGCCGGCAGCGTCAGGCAGGATGCTCGCGGCCAGCAGGGCCAGGCTGGGCTCGCCGTTCCGGCAACCGCTGGCAGGCAGGTGAAGCCGCAGTATCGCGTGGGGTCCTTGCCAAGGCGCCTGCGCGGGTTTGCCGAGCGGCAGCATGGCGATGCCGGCGGGCCGCCATGGCGGATCGCGTTGCGGCTCGCCAGGCCGGGTCTTGCGCCCGTGTGCGCTGGCGAGCATCACCATGGCATACCAGCTAGGCCCCTCAAGCGTGGATAGCGCCAATGCGCGCACGGGCCCTGACGGCGCCAGCGGCAGCGCGTCGGATGCATTGGCTTCCCAGAGGGCCTCCAGTGGTGGCTGCGCCGCGGCATTGGTGATGTCGAGGACGAAGACGCTTGCAAGCGTGCCGGTAGCGGGAGCCGGGAGGCCACACAGCAGCACAGTGCGCCAGCGACCGGATTCGAGCGAGACATCCGCCGCCTCGGGATAGGGGCAGGGCGCGGCGCTCCGTTTGAGCAATGCACGCGGTCGGTAAGCGAGTACTTCCTCGCCGGACCTGGCGTCGAACGCATGCAGCAGGCCGTCGCGCATGCCCAGCCTAACCAGCGCAGCGCGCGCGCCGTGTTGAACGACGAACTCGGCGTGGCCCGACCAGCCAGGCATCCACGCGGGAGGTGGTACCAGGACAGGTGGTGTGCTCCGCGCGCCCTGTGCCGTGCCAGCAAGCAGCAAGCCGGCGGCGAGCGCAGTCAGCGAGTGGTGGAACCGGGCGGTGCGCGTCATGGCTGGAACTCGCTTTGCAGCAAGCGGCGTACCGCCGCGTCGCGCCCCATGCCCAGTGCCGTTATGCGAAAACGCGGCCGTGATCCCGTGCCCGACGCGTAGCCGGATCCCAGCCATTCGCCAGGAGGGCGCTCGTGCAGCAACTCGGCAACGTATCGCGGCATGGTTCCCGCGCCAGCCGCTCCGGGGGGCAACGCGGGCAGGGTAACGCCGCTGAACGTGCCCATCGCGATGCCGGTGGCCTCATCCGCCCGGCGCGAATCGAGCCAACCCACCCATGGCGGCGGCATGTTCGGGGCAGGCCGGCAAAGCCCCCGCTGCGGGCCAGAGCCGCATTGGCCCGGCGGTGGCCACGCAGCAAGGCGGGCATCCACCCCGGACGCGCCGTTGCTGAGCGCTGCCATTAGCTCCCCTTCCGCGTCGAGCAATGCCGTCTCCGCTGCGCGAAAGGCGATCTCCTGCTCGAGCTGGTAAGTGGTCACTTGCCGGCTGGCGAGCAGGAACTGCAGGCCAGCCAGGGTTGTGGCGGCCACCAGCAGCAGCATCGTGGCCGTCAGCAGGAGCGTGGTGCTCCCTTTGGCCAGGTCGCGGCGCAGCAGGCAAGGCGCAGCTGCGGCGCTCAGCATAGTGTCTCCGTGCAGGGCCGGGCATTGCGCAGGCGCACGGATGCCGAGAAGACCCGGCGTATCAAGGCAGGTCGGTCACGCGGCGAGAAGACGAGGTCGTCGGCATGGAGGCCGGCGCCGCCATGTGCGCCCGGGGCGCCCGGTGGGAACAAGGTGAGCACGGCCGGCGCTGCCGCCAGCGCCAGTGGGCGCTCACCACGCAGTACCAGTGCCACCTGCACCACCAGTACCTCGCGCCAGGCCGCGTCGCCCCTGGCGCGCAGTTCCTCGGCGCGCAGGAACGCATCGGCCTTGCCATCGCCATCGGTATCGATGCCGTATCGCAGCTGCATGGTCTCCACGCCGCGCACCAGGGCGCCGGATGTCCAGCTTCCCTCCAGCACCCGCCCGTCACGGCGGCTGGCATAGCGGCATAGCAATTGCGGCTCCATCCGCGCCGGTGGCGATATAGAGCAAGCTGGCCCCCGCATATGCACGGGCCGCGCCACCAGCCGATCCGCCAACGCTCATCGCCGGCAACGCATACCCGCTGCAATCGATCATGGTCTGGTCCGGCAGCGTCGGATCCTGTGCGCGCCCGCTGCCGCCGAATCGCACCAGCAGCGCATCGCTGCCATTGACGCCACCGCGAGCGCAGGTAGGCAGCGCGGCAATGCCCGGCTGGCCGCAATCGTCGCGCCCCGACAGCGCCGGTGGCGCATTGGCCGGCAAGGCCTGACCGACCGGCTGCCAGCCGCTATGCCGGATCAGGTGAGTGAGGATGGCGAGCGCCCGCTGGCCGCGTTCTTCCAGCAGCACGAGGTCAACGGCGGCGCGGTAAGCGAGTTGGACGGCATGGAAGGCCGACGCAGCCAGCGCGCTGACCAGCAGGCCGAGCGCCAGGCCAACCATCAGTTCGATCAGCGAGAAGCCCTGGGCGCGACGGGCCCTCATGGCCGGATCCAGAGGGCAACGACGCGCAGCACGGCCACATCCTGCACTCCGCTCGCGCGTCCCGATGAAGCCAGGGGCAGCGGCCCGATGACCGCCAGCCTTGGTCCCGGCGAGCACCCGGGCAGGCCGGGCTCGTCCCCCGACGAAGCAAGCGATTGGCACAGCCGGAGGTGATTCGGGCCCACGCCGCGCGCTTGAAGGGGCGACAGCGCGAGGCCCGGATCCCCCAACTCCGCTAGTTCTGCTGCGGCACTTGTAGCGTGGCCGAGGGCCTCATAGCTGAGCAGCGTGCCTAGCGCGACCGGCGCCAGCGCGGCAAGCGGCAGCAGGCCGACGCCGAGGACGGCGAGGGCGGTGAGCGATTCGATGAGGATGAAGCCGCGGTCGCCTCTACAAAATGGGGGAAAGGCAGCTTGACGGATGCGCGGTCCTGCTCGCATTTGCATGAAGAGCTCCCTTGGAAAGCGTTGTGCCCAAGAGTAGCCAGGATGCGCGCCGGAAAATGTTCCAGACTGTAGAGGTTGTGAGGCAGCTTGTTAATTGTGCGTGCCCGCAGCGGCGGTGCGCGGGGCGGCGTCAATCCGATCCATCCGGTTGCCGCGTCAGATGGATCAGGGAGGTGCGAGCGCACTCGCGGTGCAAGTCGTATCTCGCGACGGGTCACAGACTCTCGATCTGCCGAGCGCATTGATCTCCACCACGCGCTGCAGCGTTCCCAGCGTGAATGTTGCAGTCGCCGTGAGTTGAGATCTTGTAGCCGCCGTGATCGAATAACCGACCGGCGAAAAGGCGACATATCCCGTTGCATCGGGGTTGGTATTGAAGGTGATGGTGATATCGCTGGGGATCGGATCGTATTGCGAGAGCAACGTGTCACTCGTCGTGAAAGCACCGTCAGGCGTGCTGTGTTCGGAGAATACCTGCCAGCCATTGTTCCACGCCGCACCGATGGGAGCGACGGTGACATAGCTGTTGGTCGCGGCTGCGCCGGAGCGCGCCTGCGCAATGGCAGACGCGAAGCTGTCGGCCGCCGAAACGAGGCGCTGCCGCCGTAGGAAGTCGCTCATGCTGGGCGTCGCCATGGCAAGCAGAATGGCGGCAATCGTCATCGTGATCACCAATTCGATGAGCGTGAATCCGTTTGCACGGCCGGGCTGGATCCGAAGCTTTTTCATTGTGCTTACCAGCAGCCTGCGGTCGTTGCATACACGCCGCTGGAAAGCATGTTGTACTTTTCGCCGGTACTGCGATAGACCAGGGTGCCGCATGTTGAGTCCGGTTTGATCGGGCTGGCTTGCAGTTCCACGCACTGTCCATTCGATGCACCGCATTGGGCCGCCAGGATCTGGTAGCTGCCGGTAGTGGGAGAATCTCCGGACCAGGTCTTGTAGCCAGTCCAGAGCGTGGTCGTACCCGCGCTGTAGTAGCTGTTTACCTGCGAAAAATGCCGCTCAAAAAGTTGCATGTCTTCGAGCAGGGCGGCCTTGGCTTCGGCGCGCTTGCCCTTCGTGACGTAACTCGAGTAGTTCGGGTAGGCAATCGCGGAAAGAATGGCGATGATACTCACCGTGATCACGGCTTCAATCAACGTGAAGCCGCGTTGGGATTTCCTATTGGCACGTTGCATAGCGAATCCCTTCCGATCCTAATTCAGCGTGAAATTTCGAATCTCGCGCCATCCGGCGCGGGCCTTGCGTATGTTTGAATTGGTCGAGTTTCCGCTCTGGCCATTGGCTCCGACAGATGCAGTGCCGGATGCGCCAAATGAGATGACCTGGGTGGTCTTGGTTTCGACGATGCCGCCGACCGAGCTGCGATCCGCGTTCTTGACGTTGATGACGATCACAGACGGCGCGCCGAGCAGGCCGATGCTGGACAGATAGCCCGATACCCCAGTGCCCGGCATGCCGGTCAGCGCGCCAAGCGCGTAGCTCCTGCTGCCGCCGCTGGTGCCGCATGAGTCCGTGCCTGTGTAGAGGGAGTTGAAGTACACGATCCCGTCCTGCGCAACCACGGAAGTGACTTGCCTCTCCGTCGAGTCCAGGAAGTCCAGAACCCAGCCAGGCTTGCGAGGCGCGGCATAGCCGGGTGCGTAAGATGAGGAATTGAAGGTGTACGACTTTCCGTCGGCAGCCGCCTGCATCGTTACTACATTAAGCTTGCTGCGGTCCGGGACGTAGTTGGTGCCGCCACCGTCGTAAATGCCATAGAACGAATTGGTCTGGCTAACTGTGGAGGACGTGTCCGACAGTTCGTAGTATTTGCCCGTGCCGAACAGCACCATATATCCGCCGGGCGCGTAGACCACCTGCGGCTGAACCGTGATCGGCTGACGCCGCCCTTGAGAGTCGGTGGCGATAAACATCGGCTTGCCAGGTGTTCCGCCAAAAGCCGGCAGGGCACCGGCGGTAGCGTTGCCATTCCACGTGCTTGGGGTGCCGGCCACATTGAACTTCCACAAATTGCCCTGCAGATCTCCGGCATAGAAGCTTGTGACACGGCCATTCGGGGCGCCAACCGAAGCTGGTGTGCTCAAGCCGTTCGCCGTAACGTAAGGCGGCACTGTCGCGGGCGCCGGCGTGACTATCTTGAAGTAGTTGCTGTTCAGAGTCCACGCGGTACCGGCCGTCTTGTCCAGTGAAAGCAAGAACAAGGCAGATGGGGAATTGGCATTCGAATAGCCGTCACTCTGGTTGGAATTCAGGCCATTGCCGACCACGACAAACCATTTATAGACCGGGTTGCCGCTGGTATCCGTACCGGTCTGCAGCTTGGCGACGATCGGCGGGCCCATGACATTGCCCATGTCGGCATCATCCTTGTCGGTGAACTCCCAAAGGACGTTAGCCCCGCTAAAAGGGGTTGCGCTCTTGCCGCCGTCAGGGTCGGTTACATCCAGCGCGTAGATACCCTGTGCGCCGCCACCTAAACCGCCAGCCAGCACGGATTTCCAGGCGCCATTGACCTGTGCCTCCGCAACCAGCGGCGTGGCATCCACGTAAGGGCGGTGCGAGTAGCTCGGCGATGTGAGCTGCGGAAGCGCGCTGAATATGGCATTGGGCACATAGGCAAAGACTTCGTCGCCGGTATTCGCGTTGAAGCCGTGCAACATGCCGTCGTTGGCTCCGACATAAACCATCGGGGTGCGGCCGGCATAGGTAGTCAGGAAGCTGCTGTAGCCGCTGTCGGTACGGGTTGCGGCAGGGTCGCCCACAAATACCGGGCCCGACCCGATGATGTCGCCGAATACCGTCGTGCGGGCTCTAAACGGACCGCCGCCGCCTTGCCCATTGCTTTCCTGTGTCCTGTCGCCACGAAGATAGTTGAGGCGAATTTGGCCGTTGCCATCACTTAAGCCAGAGTCAGGGTTAAGGTTGAGCAGCGCCTGCTGGGCAGACGAGATCGCGTTTCCTGTGAACTGAAAGGGAACTCCCCCGCCGCTGGTCGAGTTCAGGGTGAAAATGGAGCGCGTGCTTGGGCTCTTGCTGGCAAGCCGGGCCCCTGCCTCCCACGTTCTGGTCTGCGCGATCGTGACGGCTGTGCCGTCGGCGCTTTTGGAAATGGCATAGGCGGACAACTGGCCATTCCATTTCTGGTCGAAACCGGGCGTGTAGACAAAGCCATTCTGCACGATGCGGTTGCTAGTGAGCGCGATGCCCGAGAGGGTGCCCGCGGAACTCGTGATCTGCACGAAGATCTTCTTGATGGCATCGATCATGGCCTGCGGTTGGCTTGCCAGAAACCAGTTCGACGGGACGTTTGATCCTGTGGGTGCGGCTTCCCACTCCGTATTGTTGGTCACTGTTGTTCCGCCCTGGCCGGCAGCCTTGAAGGGATTGCCGTCCGCGTTGCCGCCGTCGATCTTGTCGTCCTTGAATCCGCCGTACTTTGCCGCAAGAAAGATCTGGCTCTGACGCTGGGTCGCTCCGACCGTTCCGTTCCCGGCTTCGTTGACGTCGATGCCAAACGTCGTGACGCGTGCAGAGGGCATGTCGGGGCGAAAGGCCGACGTATGCGCCCAGTAGGCGACCCCTGCGATGTAGTAGGTGGACCAGTTCGAGGTCGGATGCAGGATGTCGCCCAGATTCGTGAATGAGGACGGCAGGGGGGTGGCATTGCCTGCCGCCGGCGTATTGGTTTCGAGTGCTCCGACCTTGTTGGTCCAGGCTCGCACATCGAATCCGCTATAGCTGTCCACTGCCCGGGCAGGGTCGCCGTGCGAGCTGTCGACGTTTCCTGGAATGTAGTGATCCTCGTGGGTATTGATGTCGCCAATCGTCACTACGTAGTTGCGCTGGCAACTGTTGAGCATCGGGTCCGCATCCCAGGTCGTGTAGACGGGGAAGTTGTCTGCATAGGTCGTATTCGGAAGGCCGCTGATGGCTTGTGGGGTGGGGCCGTCCTTGTGAAATTGCAGGTAGCGGATGCTCTCGTAGAACAGTTCGCTGATCGGGTCATACGTCTTGTAGTTGCCGAGCGGGTTGTCTGTTGGGCCACCAAGGTCGCCCATTGTCTTGCCACTGAGTTGCGTGCTCGTGCGGCCAAACTGGTTGAGATAGTTGATAACCCCGCTGATTCCTTCTGTGCGGTTGAGCGGGTTCCGATAGAACACGCCAGTTGCCGGATCCCATTCCTTTGCCGTATTTGCGATCGTTTTCAGGCTGGAGTCCACCGCAGTAGTGCCGACATACTTCATTGGCGCCCGCAGCACGCCACCATAGCGTTCGTTTGGCGTTTTGCTGGAGTCGTTGGTACCGTCGTTCAGATAGCCGAAGGCCGCAAAGCGCACGCGATCGGCATTTCTCTGCATCTGGCCGACGGGCTTGTAATTGTTGCCATAGTTGTAGCAGAGGTCGGTGCGTGTAGTTGCCTCGTTGCTATCGCAAACCTGAACCTGCACACGGAAGCTGCGTCGTTCCGTCAGCTTGCCGCTCTTGTAAACGTCGGCATATTTCCCAGGGCTCCCGCAGTTGCCGCTGCTATCGTCCGCATCGGAAAAGAAAATGTGGTTGCCACACGAAGCGATATAAATCGTGCTGTATGAGTATGGCGTCACCGCACTCGGCGCGCTGCTGATGTTGTTGACAGCCGTGACGCTCTTGACCGGAAAGTAACTGTTGCTGCGGAAAAAGTCCGCTCGGAGCACCGCGCGCTGCAAGACCGTCTGGGTAGCGGTGTCCAGCACGCGGTCTCCGCCGGTCATCGCCATCCGCAGTTCGTCGATCGAGGACGAGGCGGCCCAGTTCATGAAGTTTCCGCTAAATGCGCTGGAACATTCATGGCCTCCATTGCCGGAAGCGTTGCCGCTACTTACAAAATAGCCATTGGTGCTGTCGTACGTATAGCACTTGGCTGCATTGAAGTAACCGAGGTAAGTTGTATTGTAGTTATATGATGTATCGACGCTCTTCGAATTCAGGGGGCCGCGGTAGGCAGTGCCCGTAGTCGGGAACTCTACCGAGAGCGTCATCATCAAGTTGGGGTGAATGTTTTGCGATTGCCCGAATAGCGGCGTCTGCGCAATGGCTACGGTTGGCACGCTTGGCGTGCTTGCTGCCCAAAGCGCGGTAACCCATAGCATCGCGCACAGAGGCAACAGGCGTCGGAGTGTCTTCATGAATTCGTTCCCGATTCGATGCTGGCTGTTCTAGTTGTCGGTCTTGCGGTACAGCGACTGAACCATTGCCTGGGTGGCGCTGTTGGGGCCAAAGCCAACCGCTGTCACCCGATACATATAACGCGTGTTGCCAACGGCGCCGCCAATGGATTGGTCGGGAAGCAGTTCGATGATGTAGCGAGGCTTCTGGCTTGGAGTCAGGCCCGTCCCGGTCGGGAATGTCCGGCCCGTAAAGGTGCCGTAGGCCACCGTCTGCGGGTTGGTGGCAGAAGCGCTCCAGCTAACGGTGTTCCATATCTGTGCGTTGATATTTGCCAATGTATTGCACAGGCCCTGGTAAGGGGCGGCCACCGTCGTGCCGATATTGCAACCACCTTCGACTGTGAAGCCCGTCGCCGCTGTCGGCTGGAAAATTGCCGAGCGGCTCTTGGGGCCGGTTGTGTTCTGGATGTCCATCTCGGCATCGCGCAAGGCGGCCTCAGCTGCCTGGAATGCAATCTCGAAATCGCGTTGATTGCGGGTCGTGCGTTTTGAGTCCAGCGCCAATCTTGCGCCACCCAGTGCCAGCACGGATATGACGAGCAGCATGATCAGCGCGGTGACCAGGGCAAAGCCGCGGGCTGGATATTTCAGGGCTGGATGGATTAGAGGCACGAAGGGTCTCCCTGCATGCAACTCAGGTAGTTGCGCACTTGTACCGTCGCCGTGAACATGCGGCGCGCGGATTGTGGGTTTTGAGCCGGCGTGTACGTGCCATCGGCGCCGTTGTACATGGGGCCGAAGAGCCGGATCGTGGGCTGCCCGGGACTGTCTGCGCTTGCATTGTCGCCGCGCACGACCAAAGCCACCTTCAGTGCAAAGACTCGCGCCCATTCAGTTGCGCCGACCTGGCTGGCGGGAACGAACTTGTCTGCCACTTCGTCGTCATCCGTGGAGATGCCGTAGAGGACCTGCAAGTTCTCTACGCCGGGAACAAGTTGCTGTGCGACGAAGGTAGAGGTCTCCTTGCCGGCTGCGCGCCGCCGGTACTTGCACATCAGATATGGCAGGCCATCGGCGCCGTTCTGCACATAGAGAATCGAGAGTCCGCGTTGGCTTGCGGCACTATCGATGCTGGACGGCGCGGCGACGGCCTGTCCGGAGCAATCCACCATGGACCCATCGCTCACCGTCGGGTCAGCCGCCGTCCCGACGCCGAAGAATCGAGTCAGCAACACGTCGCTGGCATTGACGGCGGTGCCAGCATCGCAAGCCAGCGTCTCGCTGTCCGAGGGGGTTGAACAGTTGTCCAGTCCCATCAGCATCTGCGAGCTGATCTGCATTGAACCACCATCGCTGGCCGGCGGCGTGTAGGCAATCTGACGCAGCATTCGTGAAACGACGCCGATCGCGAACTGACCGCGCTCCTCGAGGCTGGCACTGTCATTGATGCTGCTATAGGTGCTGCGGGTCAGTAAGTAAAAGGAGGTTGATGCAACTAGCACCAGCATGCCAAGCGTCAGTGCAACCATCAGCTCAACCATGGAGAAGCCTGAGCTTCGCAGGCGACGCCGGGTTGTTTGTCTGGAGCCGGCCATGAGCGTTTTCAATTGCTGACCCCCGGGTTGGCCACAATCACGATCTGTGGCGTTGCCGAGCCGTCGGCGGCTTGCGTGTCTGGCATGGTTGTACCGGTCGCGACATCCACTCCCGGCTTGTCGGCGAATCGCGATACCCAGCCCATCTTGATGACGATCGGGCTATCGCTGGCTTGGCCCGTGCCGCCGGCCGTGGCGTTGCACGCCCAGGTGTAGCCGGCGGAGGTGGAATAAATGTTGGAGTCGCGGCAGATTACCGCGCGCCCACCCGGCAACGCCGTCTGGACGCGTTGCGTCCATTCGGCCAAATCGAATGTGACCATGTTGGCTGCGCAAACCGGGCTGCCGGATGCGCAGGGGGTGGAAAAGAAATTGGCGCCCGTCGGCACCGCCGGGGCGCCGGTGCTCGTGTCGAAGAAGTAACTGCTGTTATTGGCGAGCATTTGGGCGCTGTTAGCCCGCATGCGGTCTGCCATATCGCTAGCGAGCTGCAGCGCCAGCGTGTCATAGGACGCTTGTTGGGAGAATCGGAATGATTTGATAAGAAGATTTGCCACGCCGAGCACGCCGATAGCGAGCACGACGATTGCCACCAATGCTTCGAGCATGGTGAAGCCGGCCGTCCCCCGACAGCTTGACTGACCCATCTTGACCCTCGTCCGAAAAGACTACGTTCTTTTGGCTTCGTTCTATTTTTTGTAACGGCAACCCAGGTGGAAGTATAGATATAAGAATTGCCACCTAGGACCCAGTTTGGGAAGAATTAAACAACGTCCCCGTTACTTTTTCTACTGCTTTCGTGGGGTAGACGCCGAAAACTCATCCAGCATGTCGCGGAATTCCGACACGTCCTCAAAGCTCCGATACACCGAAGCAAACCGGATATACGCAATCTTGTCGAGCCGGCGCAGCTCGCGCATGACCAGTTCCCCGACCTGGCTGCTGGGGATTTCTTTCTCGCCGAGGGCGAGCAGTTTCTCTTCGATGCGGGTGATGGAGGCGTCGATAGCTTCAGCCGAGACCGGGCGCTTGCGCAATGCCAGGCGCATCGAGTCCTTCAGCTTGTCACGGGTGTAGTCCGCGCGCGAGCCGTTTTTCTTGACGATGGCGGGGAAGAACAGCTCGATCCGCTCATAGGTGGTGAAGCGGCGGTCGCAGGATTCGCAGCGGCGGCGGCGGCGCACAGTATCGCCTTCTTCCGACATGCGCGTGTCCAGGACCTGGGTGTTGGAATGGGCGCAAAAGGGGCATTTCATGCCTGACCACCTCGAAGTTTGAGCCGGGGCGCGTGCTGCGCGTGCAGCGTCTTGTCATTTTGTGTCGCGCCGGGCCGGGTTGGCAAGGCCCGCCGGCGGCGCTGGCGGGCCGCGGCGGGCTGCCGGCCACCCGCGCATGGGCGGGTGGCGCAGGGGGCATCAGCCGTAGACCGGGAAACGCTTGGTCAGGGCCGCCACTTGCTCGCGCACGCTGGCGATGTTGGCCAGGTCGTGTGGGTTTTCCAGCACGTCGGCGACCAGGTTGGCCACCAGGCGGGCTTCTTCTTCCTTGAAGCCGCGGGTGGTCATGGCCGGCGAGCCCAGGCGGATGCCCGAGGTGACGAACGGCTTTTCCGGGTCGTTGGGGATGGCGTTCTTGTTGACGGTGATGTGTGCCTCGCCCAGGACCTTCTCGGCTTCCTTGCCGGTGATCTGCATGGCGCGCAGGTCGACCAGCATCACGTGGCTTTCGGTACGGCCGGAGACGATGCGCAGGCCGCGCTCGATCAGGGTCTCGGCCAGCACGCGGGCGTTCTTGACCACTTGTTGCTGGTAGGCCTTGAACTCGGGCGACAGGGCTTCCTTGAACGCGACTGCCTTGCCGGCGATCACGTGCATCAGGGGACCACCCTGGATGCCGGGGAAGATGGCCGAGTTGATGGCCTTCTCATGCTCGGCCTTCATCAGGATCACGCCGCCGCGCGGGCCGCGCAGGCTCTTGTGGGTGGTGGTGGTGACGAAGTCGGCGTGCGGTACCGGGTTGGGATACTCGCCGGCGGCGATCAGGCCGGCGTAGTGGGCCATGTCGACCATGAACAGGGCGCCGATGGACTTGGCTACCTTGGCGATGCGTTCGAAGTCGATGCGCAGGGCGAAGGCGGAGGCGCCGGCGATGATCAGCTTGGGCTTCTTTTCCTGGGCCAGCTTTTCCAGCGCGTCGTAGTCGATGTCTTCGTTGGCGTCCAGGCCGTAGCTGACGACGTTGAACCACTTGCCGCTCATGTTGAGGGCCATGCCGTGGGTCAGGTGGCCGCCTTCGGCCAGGCTCATGCCCATGATGGTGTCGCCCGGCTTCAGCGCGGCAAAGAACACGCCCTGGTTGGCTTGCGAGCCGGAGTTGGGCTGCACGTTGGCGGCTTCGGCGCCGAACAGTTGCTTGACGCGGTCGATGGCGAGCTGCTCGACGACGTCGACGTACTCGCAGCCACCGTAGTAGCGCTTGCCGGGATAGCCTTCAGCGTACTTGTTGGTCAGTTGCGAGCCTTGCGCGGCCATCACGGCCGGCGAGGTGTAGTTTTCCGAGGCGATCAGCTCGATGTGTTCTTCCTGGCGCTGGTCTTCCTTCTGGATGGCGGCAAAAATCTCAGGGTCGATCTGGTCGATCGTATAGCGGCTGCGTTCGAACATGGCGAAAACTCGTCTGAAAAAAGGGGAATTCCGAATGGCTTCGGGGTAGGGCGCGCGGGGAAGGCACAGGCGACCGGCGTCGGACGCGTTAGCTATCCGGCGCAGGGCGCACCCTGCTTCCCATTCGCTGCCCAGGCGAGCGGCAGGCGCTTGAAACATCGCGCCAGAGAACTTTGCGCTTCCTCGTGGTAGTGCCCACTGACTTCGCCAGTCGCGCAAGATGGAATGGTTGGCGGCAGTTTAACGCGAGGCGCTGGCTCGCTGCAAGACGGTGTGGCGGGCCCCGGGGCCGAAAGTCAATGCCTTGTCTGTCAGGCAATGTAAGTGTTGTAATGTCGGACAAGGGTTTACACCGGGTCGGGCCGGCTCTCCGCTACAATCGCGGCCATGAGCAACAATGTGTGGGCCTTGCGGGTGTATTGGGAAGACACCGACGCGGGCGGCGTGGTGTTCTACGCCAATTACCTCAAATTCTTCGAGCGCGCCCGTACCGAGTGGCTGCGCTCGCTTGGCATCGAACAGCAAGCGCTGGCCGATGAGTCCGGCGTCGTCTTCATCGTCAGAAGCACGGCGGTGGACTACAATGCCCCCGCCCGTCTGGACGACCTGCTTGAGATCCGGACACAGATTGAACGGGTTGGCCCGGCGTCGGTCCAATTCGCCCAGGAAGCCTGGCGTGGTGAGCAATTGCTGGCTACTGGCGCCATCCGGGTCGGGTGTGTTGATCGCAGCACATTCCGCCCGACTCCCATTCCCGCTCCCGTCCTTGCAACCATCAAGACCGCTCGATGAATCCCGTGACCGTCACGCAAGACCTGTCGATCATTTCGCTGGTGCTGCACGCCAGTGTGCTGGCACAGGCCGTCATGGCCCTGCTGCTGGTGATGTCCCTGTTCTCGTGGACATATATCTTCCGCAAGCATTTCTCCCTGCGCGCCGCGCGCACCCAGACCGAGGGTTTCGAGCGCGACTTCTGGGCCGGCGGTGATCTGCAGGCCCTCTACCAGAGCGCAGCCAACAACCGTCACAACACGGGCGCGCTGGAACGGATCTTCGAGTCCGGCATGGGCGAATACCTGAAGGCGCGCGAGCGCAACAACGACGCCGGCGCGCTGCTCGACGCCGCGCGGCGCGCCATGCGCGCGGCCTACCAGCGCGAGATGGATGTGATGGAATCGCATCTTCCGTTCCTGGCCTCGGTGGGTTCGGTCAGCCCGTACATCGGCTTGTTCGGCACCGTATGGGGGATCATGAACGCCTTCCGCGGCTTGTCCAATGTGCAGCAGGCAACGCTTGCCGCAGTGGCGCCCGGCATTGCGGAGGCGCTGGTCGCCACCGCCATCGGCCTGTTCGCGGCGATTCCGGCGGTCATTGCCTACAACCGCTACGCTACCGAAGTCGATCGCCTGGCCATCCGCTTCGAGAGCTTCATGGAAGAGTTCCTGAACATCCTGCAACGGCAGACCCGCTAAAGCGCCGAAGCCACCAACGTCTTCGGTCAAGGAGAACCAGCAATGGCAGCGATACAGCGCCGTGGCGGCTCGCGCCGCCGGGCCAGTGCCGACATCAACGTCGTGCCTTACATCGACGTGATGCTGGTGCTGCTCGTCATTTTCATGGTGGCAGCACCGATCGTGAACCCCGCCGTGGTTGACCTGCCCAGCGTGGCCAACGCCACCCAGCAGCAAAAGGCGCCTCCCATCGTCGTGACCGTGCATGAGGACGGCGCACTGACCGCGCGCGGCAAGGATAACGCTGGCAACAGCTTCGAGCGCAAGCTCGACAAGCAGGGCCTGATCGACTTCGTGCATCAGCGCCAGAACGAGAATCCCGACCAGCCGGTGGTGATCGCCGCCGACCGCTCGGTCAGGTACGAGGCCGTGCTCGACGTCATGTCGGTGCTCAAGGCCGACGGCGTGAAGCGCGTCGGCCTGATGGTCAAGCCCAAGTAAGCAGCGCCCCACGCGATGAAGACCGCCGCCTATCCTTATCAGCCGGCCCCGGAGCGGGGAACCCTGCGTTCCTTCCTGCTTGCGGTTTTCATGCATTTGTTGCTGGGCATCGTGCTGTATTTCGGTGTGCACTGGCAGAGCAGCACCCCGGTCGGCGCCGAAGCCGAGCTCTGGGATGAGGTCCCGGCCACTACCGCCCCGCGCCCGCCCCCGCCGCCGCCCGAACCCCAGCCTATCGTACAAGCCCGGCCCGCACCCCCCCCGCCAGCGGTGAGGTCCCGTGCGGAAGAGGACGCCGAGATCGCCCTCCAGCAGCAAAAGCGCCGCCAGGCCGAGGCCGCCGCCCGCGAAGAGGCGCGCCAGCAGGCCGACCTGCGCGCGCGCCAGGAAGCCGATCGGCAGGAAGCGGCACGCAAGGAGGCCGCCCGCAAGGACGCCCAGCGCAAGGACGATTTGCGCCGCGAAGAGCAGCGCCGCGAGGAACAGAAGAAGGACGACCTGAAGAAGGAAGCCCAGCGCAAGGAAGACGCGCGCAAGCAGGCCGCCTTGCAGGAGCAGCGCAAGGAGCAGGCTGAGCGCGAGCGCAAGGAAGCCGACGCCAAGGCCCGCGCCGAAGCCAAGAGCCGCGCCGAGGCCGATGCCAAGGCGCGTGCCGAGGCAGACGCGAAGGCGAAGGCGAGCGCGGACGCCAAGGCCAAGGCCAACGCCGAAGCCAAGGCCGCCGCCAACGCGAAAGCCAAGGCCGATGCCGATGCCAAGGCCAAGCGCGACGCGGCCGCCAATGCCCAGCGCCACAGCGAGCTGGCACGCCTGCAGGCCCTGGCGGGTGGCGGGGCGGCAGTCGGCGGCGGCGGTGGTGTCGGCAGCAGCGCAGGCAGTGGCGCCGGTTCCGGCGGCAAGGCCTCGCCTGGCTACCCGGATCGCGTGCGGCGCCGCGTCAAGCCGAATATCGTGTTCACCGAAGACGTGCCTGGCAATCCGGCCGCGGTGGTGTCCGTTCAGCTGGCGCCGGACGGCTCGCTGATGTCCGCGCGGCTGTCCAGGTCCAGCGGCAATTCGGGCTGGGACAACGCCGTGCTGCGCGCGGTGGAGCGCTCGGACCCGCTGCCCCGCGACGAAAACGGCAAGGCACCGGCCAGCTTCACCATCACCTTCAAGCCTAAGGATTAAGGGGTGCGGTGATGGCAACGGCACGGGATAATTCGAATTGCAACATATTGCAACCTACGTCGATGCTCGGTAGTCCCACCGCTACGATGACAGGTTGCCTGACGCAGCCGGCAAATGTGCCCGGGGCACCCGATACAGGCATGCGACATGCCTTCAGTCTGCCTGCCCGTACCATGGCTCCAGCTTTGCCGGCCGCGTTCGATATGAATATTGATCTCGACTGAGGAGCAGCATGCGAAAGCTTTGGGCCCCCCTTTGGCTGGCCGCGCGGCGGCACAGCACCCGCGCGCACGCCCTGTTTGCCGGGCTGGCAGTGGTGCTGGCCTGTTCGGCCGGCAGCGCGCAGGCGCAATTGAACGTTGAAATCACCGGCGTTGGCGCCAGCCAGCTCCCGATCGCCACGGCCAACTTCCAGGGCGAAGCACAGGCCCCCCAAAATCTCACAGCCATCATCCGCAGCGACCTGCAGCGCAGCGGCCGCTTCCGCAATGTCGACCCGGGCGGCGCCACCGTGGCGGAGTCCGCCAATGCCGACCTTGGCAGCTGGAAGGCGCGCGGCGCCGATGCCTTCGTGGCCGGCAGCGTGACACCCACCGGCAACGGCCAGTATGACGTGCGCTTCCGCCTCTACGACACCGTCAAGGGCACCAGCCTGGGTGGCCTCGCCTTCACCGTCAGCGGCAACCAGCTGCGCGTGACCGGCCACAAGATCGCCGACTACATCTACGAGAAGCTGCTGGGCGAGCGCGGCGTGTTTGCCACGCGGCTGTCCTATGTCTCGCGGGTGGGCGGGCGCTTCCAGCTGCTGATCTCGGACTCCGACGGCCAGAACTCCCAGGTGGCGCTGACCAGCAACGAGCCAATCATCTCGCCTTCGTGGTCCCCTGACGGCAGCAAGGTTGCCTACGTGTCCTTCGAGGCCAAGAAGCCGGTGGTCTACGTGCACGACCTGGCGACCGGCAAGCGCACGCTGGTGTCGAACCAGAAGGGCAACAACAGCGCGCCTTCGTGGTCGCCGGATGGCCAGCGCCTGGCGGTGGCGCTGTCGCGCGACGGCAATACCCAGATCTACCAGGTCGGCGCCGATGGCTCCGGGCTCAAGCGCCTGACACGCAGCAGCGCCATCGACACCGAGCCGCAATACGCGCCGGACGGCCGCAGCATCTACTTCACCAGCGATCGCGGCGGCGCGCCGCAGATCTACCGCATGCCGGCCGGCGGTGAAGAGGGCGGCGCAGCTCAGCGCGTCACCTTCAAGGGCAGCTACAACGTGAGCCCGCGCATTTCCCCGGATGGCAAGCAACTGGCCTATATCACCCGCAGCGGCGGCTTCAAGCTGCAGTTGATGGACCTCGGCAACGGCGATGTCACGTCGCTGACCGACACCGCCAACGACGAAGCGCCAAGCTTCGCCGCCAACGGCAAGTACATTCTTTATGCCACCCGGGTGGGAGGTCGCTCGGTGTTGGCGGCAGTGTCCACTGACGGGCGTACCCGGCAGGTTTTGTCGCTCCAGTCCGGCGAGGTTCGCGAGCCGTCCTGGGGACCATTCATGCAATAAACGAGGAGTTCCTAGCCATGACCAATATGATGACCAAAACCCTTGCCGTCGCCGCTCTGCTGGCCCTCGGCGCTTGCAGCTCCGGCGTCAAGCTGGACGATACCGCCAACGCCGGTGCCGGCAAGGGCACGCCTTCGACCGACGCTCGCGCCGTGGCGCCGGTGGACGTCTCGCGCGATCCGCTGAACGATCCGAACAGCCCGCTGGCCAAGCGCAGCGTGTACTTCGACTTCGACAGCTATAGCGTCAAGCCTGACTACCAGGGCATGCTGTCGGATCACTCCAAGTACCTGGGTGCCAACAAGGGCCGCCGCATCCTGATCCAGGGCAACACCGACGAGCGCGGTACCAGCGAATACAACCTGGCACTGGGCCAGAAGCGCGCCGAAGCCGTGCGCCGCTCGCTGTCCTCGCTGGGCGTGCCGGAAAGCCAGATGGAAGCCGTCAGCCTGGGCAAGGAAAAGCCCAAGGCAACCGGCCACGACGAAGCCGCCTGGGCGGAAAACCGCCGCGCGGACATCACGTACTAATCTGCGGATAGCCATCTCATGAAAGCACGCGTCTCCAAGTTGGTATTGCTTACTGCGATGTCCTGCGCCAGCCTGCTGCCGTTGGCACAGGCGCGGGCCGGCGTGTTCGACGATGACGAGGCGCGCAAAGCCATCGTGAACATGCGCGACCAGTTCAACGGTTTCCAGGCGACCGCTTCGCAGCGTATCGACCAGAACAGCCGCGCGCAGCTCGAGATGCAGAACCAGCTCGAGGGCCTGCGCCAGGAAGTGGCGCGGCTGCGCGGCCAGAACGAGATGCTGCAGAACGAGGTGACGACGCTGCAAAAGCAGCAGAAAGACTACTACGCTGACCTGGATGCGCGCCTGAAGAAATTCGAGCCGCAGCAGGTCACCGTGGATGGTCGCGAAGGGCTGTCGCAACCGGGCGAGAAGACGGAGTATGACGCCGCGCTCAAGCAGTTCCAGACCGGGGACTTCAAGGGCGCGGGCAACGTATTCTCGGCTTTCATCAAGAAGTACCCGCAAAGCCCGTACGTGCCGCTGGCGCAGTACTGGCTAGGTAACTCGCTGTACGCGCAGCGGGACTACCGCGGCTCGACGTCGGTGCTGCAGAACATGGTGCAGGCCTATCCGGATCACCCCAAGGTGCCGGATGCGCTGATCGCCATCGCCAACAACCAGATCGAATCGGGCCAGAAGCCCGCGGCCCGCAAGACCCTGGAGCAGGTGGTGGCCAAATACCCCGGCACCGAGGGCGCGCAGGCGGCGAGCAATCGCCTCAAGACGCTGAAGTAGGCGCCCGGGAGGGTGGGGCGCTGGCATGCGGCCCAGGTGGTAGGCAGAAGACAAAGGGCCCGCTTTTCGCGGGCCCTTTGTCCTGGCCGCGCTAAAATATATGATTCGCCTCGAATTTTGCGTGGCGCCGCCAGGCGCCGCGCCCTGCCATCATGAAAAAACGCGCTATCGTCCTGCTTTCCGGCGGCCTGGACTCCGCCACCGTCCTTGCCATGGCCAATGCGCAGGACTTCGAGACCTATGCGCTGTCGATGCGCTACGGCCAGCGCCACTCCTCGGAACTGGAAGCCGCCAAGCGCGTGGCCGCCGCCCTGGGCGCGGTGCGCCACGAGATCATCGACCTCGACCTGCGTCGCTTCGGCGGCTCCGCGCTGACCGACGATAGCCTTGAGGTGCCCACCGACGGCGCCGTCGGCGGCATTCCGGTCACCTACGTGCCGGCCCGCAATACCATCATGCTGTCGCTGGCCCTGGGCTGGGCCGAGGCCATTGGCGGCCGCGACCTGTTCTTCGGCGCCAACGCGGTCGACTACTCCGGCTATCCGGATTGCCGGCCCGAGTATGTGTCCGCCTACGAGGCGCTTGCCAACCTGGCCACCAAGGCCGGCGTGGAAGGCGAGCGCATCCGCGTGCACGCGCCCATTATCGACATGACCAAGGGCGAGATCATCCGCGCTGGGGTCAAGCTCGGGGTGGACTACGGCATGACGGTGTCGTGCTACAAGGCCGACGACGACGGCCGTGCCTGTGGCGTGTGCGACTCCTGCCGCATCCGCCGGGCGGGCTTCGAGGCCGCTGGCGTGCCCGATCCCACCCGCTACCAGGGCGCCGCCTGACGGTTGCCGTTGCCACAAGCGCGCTTGCGCGCACCCACCCGTTTGCGCTTCCCCCGCCGGACACCCATGCCCGAAATCGATATTGCCGCGCTCAGCCGTACCGTACTGGCGAGCACCTTCATCCTGACCTTCGCCTTTGGGGCGGTGCTCCAGCGCACGCACTTCTGCACCATGGGCGCGGTCTCCGACATCGTCAACATGGGCGACTGGACCCGCATGCGCATGTGGGGGCTGGCCATCGGCGTGGCCATGATCGGCACCGCCGCGCTGGCCGCGGGCGGCTACATCGATCCCACCAAGACCATCTATGCCGCCAGCAAGCTCAGCTGGCTCTCGGCCCTGGTGGGCGGGCTGATGTTCGGCTTCGGCATGGTGCTGGCCTCGGGCTGCGGCAGCAAGACGCTGGTGCGCATCGGCGCCGGCAACCTGAAGTCGCTGGTGGTGTTCGCCTTCCTGGGGCTGTCGGCCTATATGACGCTGCGCGGCCTGTTTGGCGTGATTCGCGTGAACACCGTCGATGCCGTGGCCCTCTCGCTGCCCACCACGCAGGACCTGCCCTCCGTGCTGGCGCAGGCCAGCGGCATGGCGCGCGCCACCCTGCAGCTCGGCATCGCGCTGGTGCTGGGCGGGGCGCTGGTGATCTGGGCGCTGGCCGGACGCGGCTTCCGTACCTTCGATAACCTGCTGGGCGGCCTGGCCGTGGGCCTGATCATCGTGGCCATGTGGTACGTATCCGGGCACCTGGGCTATGTCGCCGAAGATCCCAATACGCTCGACGAACTGTTCGTCGCCAGCAACAGCGGCCGCATGGAGAGCCTGAGCTTCGTCGCCCCCTACGCCTATACGCTTGACTGGCTGATGATGTTCAGCGACAAGAGCAAGGTGCTGACCATCGGCATCGTCAGCGTGTTGGGCGTGGTGGCTGGTGCCGCCGCGTATGCGCTGGTGACCCGCACCTTCCGCTGGGAAGGCTTTGGCAGCGCCGAGGACGTTGGCAACCATCTGGTGGGCGGCATCCTGATGGGCGCGGGCGGCGTGACCGCGCTGGGCTGCACCATCGGGCAGGGCTTGTCAGGCGTATCCACGCTGGCGATTGGCTCCTTTATCGCGCTGGCCGGCATCCTGGTTGGCGCGGTGCTGGGCTTCCGCTACCAGATATGGCGGCTTGAGCGCATGATCTAGCACGAGTAGTTCGCGTTCAAAGGTTGACTTTAGCGCCAAGATATTCCTATAATCGCGGCTTCAGTTTTTCCGGGTCGTTAGCTCAGTCGGTAGAGCAGCGGACTTTTAATCCGTTGGTCGCGTGTTCGAGTCACGCACGACCCACCAGCATTGCGAGAAGGCGTAGCGGGCAACCGCTACGCCTTTTTTGTTTCATGCCCCGCGCGTGGCTTTCGTAGTATTTCGGCGCGGATCACCCCCCTGGATCAACCCTTCTTGGCCAGGTGCCTGGCGAGAAACGCTTCCATGGCTTCATAGAAGTCGAAGGTGTTTTCCTCGTTGTGGAAGCCGTGGCCCTCGTTTTCCTTGAGCAGGTATTCCACATCCACGCCGCGCGAGCGTAGCACCTGGACGATCTGGTCGCTCTCCGCCTGCTTGACGCGCGGATCGTTGGCGCCTTGCGCCACCAGCAGCGGCGTGCGGATCCTGTCGGCGAAGAACACCGGCGAGGCATCGTGCAGGGCCTGGCGCTCGGCTTCGACGTTGGGGTTGCCGACCATCTCGTACAGCATGTCGAGCATCGGCTTCCAGTACGCGGGAATGGTCTCCAGCAGCGTGAACAGGTTCGATACGCCGACATAGTCGATGGCCGCGGCATAGCGGTCCGGCGTGAAGGCCACGCCTGCCAGCGTCGCATAGCCGCCATAGCTTGCTCCGTAGATCGCGATGCGCCTGGGGTCCACGATGCCTTGCGCGACGAGCCAGTCGACGCCGTCGTCGATATCGTGCTGCATCGTCTTGCCCCACTGCTTGAAGCTCGCCTCCCAGAACGCGCGGCCGTAGCCGGTGGAGCCGCGGAAGTTGATCTGCAGCACCGCGTAGCCGCGATTGGCGAGCAGTTGTACCTCGGGGTTGAAGCCCCATACGTCGCGCGTCCACGGGCCGCCGTGCGGGTTGACCACCAGAGGCAGGCCCTGCGGTGCAGGCTCTCCCGCGCTGGCCACCGGCACCGTCAGGTAGCCGTGGATCTGCAGGCCGTCGCGCGAGGTGAAGCGGATCGGCTGCATGCCGGCCATGTCGGCTTCATCCAGCCAGGGTTGCACCTTGCCGAGCGTGACCAGTTTTTTTGTGCCGCTGTCGTACAGGTAGCGCGTGCCGGTGGTCTTGTCGCTCGACGCGGAGACGATCATGCGGGTCTCGTCGCGCGTGATACTGGTGACGTGGTGCTCGTAGCCCGGCAGGTGCCGCTCCAGGTCGGCATGGATCTGCTCGGCGTGGGCGTCGAAGAAATGGCGGTGTGTCTTCCAGTCGGTGTACCAGGCGGCGGTCAGCACGCGGCGACGCCGCGAGTGGGACAGGCCGCCGACATCCACCTCGTCGTGCTCGAAGACCAGGCGGCCTTCCCGGGCCGTCTGCGGATCGAACTCGAAGATCGCCGTCTTGTCGCGGCCGCGATTCGACTGCACGTACAGCTGCTTGTCGTCGAAGGTGAAGAACAGCGGCGAGACCGTCTCGCGGAAGTCGGTGGTCAGGATCGGGCGGAAGGGCTCGTCCTCGGTATCGCGGTAGAGCAGGGTGGTGTTCACGCCGTCGCTGGCGCTTGCCACCCGCAGGCGGCCAGCGTGGTCGGTGCCCCAGCTCATCACGTTGCCGGGGTTCTCCGCGATCTGCACGGACTCGCCCGTGACGACGTCGACGCGCAGCACGTCGAATACCTCCGGGTCGCGCTTGTTGTGCGACAGCAGGACATGGCGGTCATCGTCCTCGAGATCGTCGATGATCTCCGCGCGCACGCCCGGGTACGGGGTCAGGTCGACGGGCTCGCCGCCGTCGATCGGCACCGACAGCACATGGAAGTTCTCGTCGCCGCCAAAGTCCTTCGCATACAGGATGTGTGCGTTGCCCTTCCAGCTGTGGAAGGGCAGGTCGCGCTCGCTCTCGCGGGTCAGCGGCCGGGCTTCGCCCAGCAGGTTGCCGTCGGCGTCGATGGCCTGCACGAAGACGTTCTGGCGCCCTTGGTGCCGGGCGAGGAAGGACAGGTGGCGGCCATCCGGCGAGATCGAGAACTGCGAGCGGTCCGGCTTGCGGAACAGCTCGCGCACGCTGTAGTGCTTTACCTTTGCCGGCGATGTTGCACCGGATGTTGGGTTGTCTTGACGCAATGCTCACTCCTTGGTGTGTTCGGTCCCGGCAAGCAGCGGCAGGGCTCAATCCGTACGCGCGGCTTGCCCGGTTTTGCCTTCGGGTGGCGCAGGTGGCTTTGGCTCCTTGTCCTGCGCGGCATCGCGGCGCTCGATTTCTTCGCGCGTGGACGTGGATAGGTCCCAGCTGGCGATAAACAGCGCGGCGATCAGCGGGCCGATGACGAAGCCGCTCAGCCCGAACAGCGCCATGCCGCCCAGCGTGGAGATCAGCACCACCCAGTCGGGCATGCGGGTGTCCTTGCCGACCAGGATGGGGCGCAGCACGTTGTCCACCGCGCCGATCACCACCGCGCAGAAGCCGATCAGGATGGAGCCCTTGCCCACGTCGCCGGTCAGCAGGAAGTAGATCGCCACCGGTCCCCAGATCAGCGCCGCGCCGACCGCCGGCAGCAGCGACAGGAAGCCCATCAGCACGCCCCACAGCAGCGAGCCCTGGATGCCGAGGAACCAGAAGATCAGGCCGCCCAGTGCGCCTTGCACCGCAGCCACGGCGATGTTGCCCTTGACGGTGGCGCGGGCCACGGTGGTGAACTTGCGCAGCAGGTGCTGCTTGTGCGGCTCGCTCAGCGGGATCGCCCGCATGATGAGCTTGGAAATCTGCGGGCCATCGCGCAGCAGGAAGAACAGCAGGTACAGCATCACGCCAAAGCTGACCATGAACTGGAACGTGTTCTGCCCGATGCTCAATGCCTGCGTGGCGATGATCTGGCTGGCCTGGGTAGCCCCCGTGGTGAGCTTTTGCTGGAGGTCGCTGATATCGGTCAGCCCGAAGCGGTCCAGCACCCTTGTCACCGACGGCGGCAGGGCGTGCACGGCTTGCTGGAAGTAGGCGCCGAAATTGATCTGGCCGGACTTGATCTGCTGGTAGACGGTGCTGCCTTCCTGGATCAGGGCGCCGGTGACAAAGATCAGCGGCAGCACCACGATCAGCAGGCACAGCGTCAGCGTGGTCAGCGAGGCCAGGTTGCGCCGGCCGCCCATGCGCCGGGTCAGCCAGTTGTTGGACGGCGTGAAGATGATGGCCAGGATGGCGCCCCAGAACACGGCGCCGGAGAAAGGCCACAGGACGAAGCAAAAGGCTACCGAGACTACTGCCAGCAGCAGGTAGAACGACTTTTGCTGCATATCCGCTCGTTGGGTCATTGCGCTGTCACCTTGCGTCGAAAAAGCGTTGGAGCGCGCGCCGCCATGGTGGCGTACGGCGGCTCGCCGCGGCGCGTGGCGCTCATTGCCTTCATTGCCGTATGGCAGGCCTCGGTAGGCAAGGCCGGCGCAGGCGGCGGCCTTGCATGGCGAAAACGCCGTGCTAACGCACCAGCGGGTCGCGGAACCCGGTGTCGACGGTGTCGGACGGGGGCTTGCGGGCAGCCTGGACGGAGCTTTTCTGGAAAGTCTCGTAGGCCCAGTAGCCGGCTGCGGCCAGTGCGCCGAACTTGGACAGCTTCCAGGTCCAGCGCAGCACCGGCGTCTTGCGTAGCAACGGCAGCGCCAGGGACACGGCCGTGCTGAGCATCGGGTAGTCCTTGGCCAGTCCGAGCAGCTTGAGCCAGGAGGCGGGCCGGGTCATGCGCGGCAGCCAGGTGCTGAATCGGCCGAGGCGGGTCGCGCTGCCTCGGACATGATGGAGCGCCTGGGCGCAGTCGTAGCGCTCCAGCGCGGCGCGCGTGATCAGCAGCTCCTTGCGAATGGCAAGGGGCAGGCGCACCTCGCGCGAGAAACGCACGGGGCGCTGGTGCGAGCGAGGCGCGTTGGAGGTGGATGCGGTGCCGGCCGCGTGATCGGCCGGCTCGCCTGGTGTGTGCGGTGTGCTCATCGGCGCAGGATCTCCCGGTCTTTATCGATCTCGGCCAGCGTGGCTTCGAACAGGGGCGGGGCATTGCGCACCAGATGGCGGGCAACCGCGAGGCAGATCGCGCAGGCGGCCAGGTAGACCGCCACCAGCACGCCCAGGGCCTGCCAGCGGTAGGTGTCCCAGAACACGATGGCGATCAGTACGGTCAGCGTCACCATGGCCAGGCCAAAGAACACCAGGCCGAAACAGGCCAGCAAGGCCATCTTCATCAGCCGGGAGCGTTCTTCCGCGAGTTCGACACTGGCCAGTTCAAGGCGAGTCTGCACCATCGCCACCAATGATCCTGCCAGGCTGCGCAGGGCATCCATAAACTTGGGGGAAGAGGTGGGGTCGCTCATGCAATTCCGGCGAAGGCGTGCAGCGGCGAAGCGCTGCACCTGCTGCAGACGGGACGCCCCGCCAGCGGTGCTTGACTGCCGGCGGGGCGTTGCCCGGCACCGCGCCGCGACGGGTGGCGGCCCAGGTGCAAGGCGTTCGGGTTCATGCGCGAGGCGGCAAGCCTGGCGAATTACTTGCGGTTCAGCAACAGGCCGATCAGCAGGCCGACGCCGGCGGCAACGCCGACAGCGCGCCACGGATGGTCATGGACGTAGTCGTCGGTGGCACGTGCAGCCGCCTTGCTCTTGGTGACCACGGCGTCCTGGAGGTCTTGGGCCTTCTCCTTGGCTTGTTTCAGCAGGCCCATGCCGCGCTCGCGCAGTTCGGCAGCTTTCTCGCCGGTGGTCGATGCCGCTTGCTTAAGCAGTTCTTCGGCATCGGACAAAACGGTCTTGACATCGCTCATCAGTTTCTCCTGTTTGCGGGCGGTGGTTTCGGATTGTGACATTTTGCCTTCCTCGCACGTTGTCGGGCAGCTTCTCGCCCTCTTTACTAGCATATGCGGGGAACCGCCGTGGTTTCAACACCACGAGTCCGACACAGCGTGTAGGACAGTGACGCAGGACAAAGGTCTTGATACAAAAAGGTGATTTTGTAGTGACTTTATATTCGTTTGGGTTGGATCGCAATCTCACTACACTGGTTCAACCCGAATTTGCCCTTTGAGGACACACTTATGACACTACGTCTTGGCGACATCGCACCCGATTTCGAGCAGGATTCCAGTGAAGGCCCGATTCGCTTTCATCAATGGCTTGGCGAGAGCTGGGGCGTATTGTTTTCGCACCCGGCCGATTTCACGCCGGTGTGCACGACCGAACTGGGGTTGACGGCGAAGCTCAAGGGCGATTTTGCCAAACGCAATGTCAAGGTCATCGCGCTGTCGGTCGATCCTGTCGAGTCCCATCGCGAGTGGATCAAGGACATCAACGCGACCCAGGGTACCACGGTCAATTTCCCCATCATCGCCGATGGCGATCGCAAGGTTTCCGAGCTGTACGACATGATTCACCCCAATGCCAACCAGACCCTGACGGTTCGCTCGCTGTTTGTGATCGACCCGAAAAAACAGGTCCGGCTGATCATCACCTACCCGGCCAGCACCGGGCGCAATTTCAACGAGATCCTGCGGGTGATCGATTCGCTGCAACTCACCGACAACCATAACGTTGCCACGCCGGGCAACTGGCAGGACGGCGAGGAAGTGGTGATTGTGCCCTCGCTGAAGGACGAGGACGTGATAAGGCAGAAATTTCCGAAGGGATACAAGGCCGTTCGGCCCTACCTGCGGCTGACGCCGCAACCCAACAAGTAAGCTGAAAAGCAGAAAGCCGGCCGGGGCGCGTAGCGCCGGGCCGGCGTACCGGTGTTGTACAACGATGGGCTCGCCCGTCGTCTCTCCTTGGTAGTGTGCTTGGCCCGGCTTTGCAGCCGGGCCTTTTTATTTCTAGCGGGAGAGTGGGAGAGCCCGGTCTGCGGACCGCGGCGCTTTAGAAGAATGCCTGGATGCCGGTCTGGGCGCGGCCCAGGATCAGCGCGTGGATGTCATGGGTACCTTCGTAGGTGTTGACCACTTCGAGGTTGACCACGTGACGGATCACGCCGAACTCGTCCGAGATGCCGTTGCCGCCGAGCATGTCGCGCGCCATGCGGGCGACGTCCAGCGACTTGCCGCAGGAATTGCGCTTCATGATCGAGGTGATTTCCACCGCGGCGGTGCCTTCGTCCTTCATGCGGCCCAGGCGCAGGCAGCCTTGCAGGCCCAGCGTGATCTCGGTCTGCATGTCGGCCAGCTTCTTCTGGATCAGCTGGTTGGCGGCCAGCGGGCGGCCGAACTGCTTGCGGTCCAGCGTGTACTGGCGGGCGGTATGCCAGCAGAACTCGGCGGCGCCCAGGGCGCCCCAGGCGATGCCGTAGCGGGCCGAGTTCAGGCAGGTGAAGGGACCCTTCAGGCCCGATACGCCCGGCATCAGGTTCTCTTCCGGCACGAACACCTGGTCCATGACGATTTCGCCGGTGATCGAGGTGCGCAGGCCAACCTTGCCATGGATGGCAGGTGCCGACAGGCCCTTCCAGCCCTTTTCCAGGATGAAGCCGCGGATGGCTTCCTTGCCGTCGTCGCCGACCAGCTTGCCCCACACCACGAACACGTCGGCGATTGGCGAGTTGGTGATCCACATCTTGGCGCCGGACAGCTCATAGCCACCCGCCACCTTCTTGGCGCGCGTGATCATGGAGCCCGGGTCGGAGCCGTGGTTCGGCTCGGTCAGGCCGAAGCAGCCAATCCATTCGCCGGTGGCCAGCTTGGGCAGGTATTTCTGCTTTTGCGCTTCGGTGCCGAATTCGTGGATCGGCACCATCACCAGCGACGACTGCACGCTCATCATCGAGCGATAGCCCGAATCCACCCGCTCCACTTCACGCGCGATCAGGCCGTAGGCCACGTAGTTCAGGCCGGGGCCGCCGTATTCCTCGGGAATGGTCGGGCCCAGCAGGCCGAGCTCGCCCATTTCGCGGAAGATCTCGATGTCGGTCTTCTCATTGCGGAACGATTGCAGCACGCGCGGGGCGAGCTTGTCCTGGCAGTAGGCCAGGGCGGCGTCGCGCACCATGCGCTCGTCGGCGCTAAGCTGGTCGTCCAGCAACAGCGGGTCAGCCCAGTGGAATTCGGCGTTGGCAGCCATGTAGGTCTCCTTCGGTAGTGCAGGTCTAGTGCAGGTCGGGATGGGCGGCCTCGCGGGCCAACCCTGAATTCAGCAAGTATCGGCGCATTCCGCGGTCCGCCGAAGTGCTTTTGCGGTTCCGCATTGCGGAACTCTGTTCCGATGATGTAGTATATCGCAATGCGCGGTCCGTGCAATAGGGCGCGCCGCTTTCATCTGCCTTCATCCCATCCGCGGAGATCACTTTTGGCCACTGAATCGCAAGCCACGCCTGCGGCGGATGCCGCCGGCGTCACACCGCGCGAGAGCGATCCTAATTTTGTTACTGCGCTGGCGCGCGGCCTTGAACTGCTGCGTTGCTTCCGCACCGGCGAGTCGATGCTGGGCAACCAGGATTTCGTGCGCCGCACGGGCTTTCCCAAAGCCACCGTGAGCCGGCTGGCCGGCACGCTGGTGCAACTGGGCTACCTGCGCTATGACGATAGCCTGGGCAAGTACGCGCTCGATGCCGGCGTGCTGGCGCTGGGCTATTCCTACCTGTCCGCTTCCAATGTGGTGACGCTGGCGCGCCCGCATATGCTGGCGTTCGCCCAGGCTTACGGCGTGTCGGTATCGCTGGGCAAGCGCGAGCGCATGGAGGTGATCTATCTTGAGTCGATCCGCAACGATGCGGGGGTGATGCTGGGGCTGGGAGTGGGGTCGCGGCTCTCGCTGGTGTCGAGTTCGATGGGCCGCGCCTACCTGGCTGCCTTGCCGGCGGCCAAGCGCGAACGCGTGCTGGCGGAATTTGCCCTGGCCTATCCCGAGCAGTGGAAAACCCAGGAGGCGGCCATGCGCGCCACGGTGGCGCAGGCGTCTACCCTGGGCTATGCGGCGTCGTTCCGCGACTGGCACCCGGCCATCCACGCGTGCGCGGTGGCATTCCGTCCGGTGGGGGAAAAGGAGCTGCACATGCTGAGCTGCAGCGCATCCTATGGCTCGGTGGAGGAAGCGGTGTTCCACGACAAGCTGGCGCCGGCCTTGCGCGCGCTGGCGGCACGGCTGTCGGACCCGGCGCTCTGAAGTTGGCGGGGCGGTGCCGTCCCGGCACCGCCCCGCCAACGCTGTCGCTTACAGATCGGTGCGCAGCTTCCACAGCTCGGGGAACAGCACCACGTCGAGCATCTTGCGCAGGTAGCTGACGCCTTCGGTGCCGCCGGTGCCGCGCTTGAAGCCGATCACGCGCTCCACGGTGGTGACGTGGCGAAAACGCCACTGCCGGAAGGCATCTTCCAGGTCGACGAACTTCTCGCCCAGTTCATACAGTTCCCAGTGCGCCTCGGGCTGGCGATAGACCTCCAGCCATGCCGCCTCCACCGAGGCGTTCTCGCCGGCCGGCAGGGTCCAGTCCCGCTCGATGCAGGCCGCATCGATGGCAAAGCCGCGCCGCGCCATCAGGCGAATCGCTTCGTCATACAGCGACGGCGTGCGCAGGGCTTCTTCCACCAGCGCCAGGTGCTGCGGCTGGTGCGCATGCGGGCGCAGCATGGCCGCGTTCTTGTTGCCGAGGATGAACTCGATCTCGCGGTACTGGAAGGACTGGAAGCCCGATGACATCCCCAGGTAGGGCCGCATCGCCGAGTATTCCGGCGGCGTCATCGTGGCCAGCACGCTCCACGCCTGCACCAGCTGCTCCATGATGCGCGAGACCCGCGTGAGCATCTTGAAGGCTGGCGGCAGCTGGTCCTGGCGCACGCATTCGCGCGCGGCGCGCAGCTCGTGCAGCGCCAGCTTCATCCACAGCTCGCTGGTCTGATGCTGCACGATGAACAGCATCTCGTTGTGCTCGGGCGAGAGCGGATGCTGCGCGTTGAGAATCTGGTCCAGCGCCAGGTAGTCGCCGTAGCTCATGTCCTTGGCGAAATCCATCTGGGCGTCGTGCCAGCTGGCATCGCTGCCATCGCTGGCGCCCGCGCCCGACATCGGGCATCCCTTGTGGTTGCTCATGGCGTGCTCCTGCTCAGGTCACCAGGCCGCGGGTCTGGTGACGCTCGGCCTTGTAGGTGCCGCTGTCGAGCACGTCGCGCAGGATTTCCACGGCATCCCAGACTTCGGTGAAGCTGGTGTACAGCGGCGTGAAGCCAAAGCGCGCAATGCGTGGCTCGCGGTAGTCGCCGATCACGCCGCGCTCGATCAGGGCTTGCACCACGGCAAAGCCGTCCGGATGGGCAAAGCTCACATGGCTGCCGCGGCGCGCATGGGTGCGCGGGGTCACCAGTTCGAGCGGGTGCGCGGCGCAGCGTGCTTCCACCAGCGCGATAAAGAGGTCTGTCAGCATCAGCGACTTGGCGCGCAGCGTGGCCATGTCGGTCTGGGCGTAGATATCGAGCCCGCATTCGACCATGGCCAGCGAGGCGATGGGCTGGGTGCCGCAGAGGAAACGCGCCACGCCTTCGCGCGGGCGGTAGCCGGGTTCCATCGCGAACGGCGCGGCATGGCCCCACCAGCCCGACAGCGGTTGCCAGAAGGCGTCGCGCAGCGAGGGCGCGACCCACAGGAAGGCAGGCGAGCCGGGGCCGCCGTTGAGGTACTTGTAAGTGCAGCCGACCGCGTAGTCCGCGCCCGATGCGTTGAGCGCCACGGGCACGGCGCCGGCCGAGTGGGCCAGGTCCCACACCGTGAGCGCGCCGCGGGCGTGGGCCATCTCGGTCACGCCGGCCATGTCGAGCATCTCGCCGGTCTTGTAGTTGACGTGGGTCAGCATCAGCACGGCGGTGTCGGCGTCGACCGCCGCATCGATCTCCTCGGGCGCATTCACCAGGCGCAGCGAGTAGCCTTGCTGCAGCAAGTCGGCCAGCCCCTGTGCGATGTAGAGGTCGGTGGGGAAGTTGCTGGCCTCCGATACGATCACCTTGCGCTTCGGGTCGCGGGTCTGCTGTACGCGCAGCGCTGCCGCCAGCACCTTGAACAGGTTGGCGGAGGTGGTGTCGGTCACCACGACTTCGTCCTCGCCGGCGCCGATCAGCGGCGCCAGCATATTGCCCAGGCGCTGGGGCAGTTCAAACCAGCCGGCCGTGTTCCAGCTGCGGATCAGGCCCGTGCCCCATTCTTCGCTCACCACTTCGGCGGCACGTGCCGCGGCGCTGCGCGGGCGCGCGCCCAGCGAGTTGCCGTCGAGGTAGATCACGCCTTGCGGGAGCGCGAACTGGTCGCGCAGGCGGCGCAGCGGATCTTGCTGGTCGAGGGCGAGGCATTGCTCGCGAGTCAGTGCGGTCATGTGTGAGAGGTTTCCTGGGGGGAGGTTGGGCGGTTCGGGTCGTTCAGGTCAGGCTGCGCAGCACCGCGCGCACCGGGCTCGCGTCGAGTCCGGCAAAGCGCAGCGGCAGGGCAATCAGTTCGTAGTCGGCCTCGGCCACGGCGTCGAGCACCAGGCCTTCGAGGATGGCCAGGCGATGCCGGCGCACCATGTTGTGCGCGTCCATGGTCTTGGATTCCTGCGGGTCCAACGAGGGCGTATCGATGCCGACCAGCATGACGCCGTGCTCCGCGAGCAAGGCGATGGTCTGCGGCGCGACCGCGCAGAAATCGGGGTCCCACGTTGCCAGCGGTGCTTGCCGGTAAGTGCGCAGCAGCACGCGCGGCGGCGTGCCTGCCAGGGCATGTTCAATGTGGCGAGGCTCGACCAGCGGGGCCGCGCCGATGCAATGGATCACCCGGCACGGGCCGAGGTAGGGCGCCAGGTCCACCGCGCCGATAGGCGCGCCGTCGGCGGCGTAGTGCAGCGGCGCATCGGCATGGGCGCCGGTGTGGGGCGACAAGGTGATGCGCCCGACATTGACCGGGCAGTGCGCGTCGATCTGCCAGTTGCGCTCGTGCTGGAACGGCGTATCGCCCGGCCATACCGGCGTGTCGGGCGAGAGCGCGGGGCTGATGTCCCAGAGCTGGCGCGGAGTGTCGGGGGTGGGGCGGTTCGTCATCGGGGGTTGACGCCTGGGGGCGGCGTTCCAAGGCTCATCGGGGAGCAGATGACGGCATGATAGTCAATATTACGGGCAAGAGGCTTGCGAAATGGTCAGTGGATTCCCATGGTTTTCGCATAGAATTTCATTTGTGAAGAGAATCCTGGAAGAATCTGCGAAATGAACCTCGATCCCATCGATTTGCGCATCCTGACATGCCTCCAGGAGAACGGGCGCATCAGCAACCAGGACCTGGCCGACCGCGTGGCGCTATCGCCTTCGGCCTGCCTGCGGCGGGTGCGTTTGCTGGAGGAGGACGGGGTGATCGGCGGCTACCGGGCGTGGTTCGACGCCGAGCGGCTTGGCCTGGAGCTGGAGGCGATCGTGCAGGTGTCGATGCGCCCCGAAACCGAGGGCTGGCACGATACCTTCAACGCGGCGGTGCAATCCTGGCCTGAAGTGGTGTCGGCCTACATCATCACAGGCGACAGCAATTACATCCTGACCGTGCAGGCGCGCAACCTGAAGCACTACTCCGATTTCATCGTCAACCGGCTCTACCGCACGCCGGGCGTGATGGATATCCGCTCGAACATCGTGCTGCAGAGGATCAAGACGGATGGCTCGCCGCTGGCGGTCATCAAGGGCGAGCCGCGGGCCTGAGCGCGTTCAGCGCTCAGCGCGGCGAGCGCAGCGCGATCAGGCGGCGCAAGGTGTCCTTGAGCTGGTCGGCCTGCACAGCACCGAAGTCGTCCAGCACCTGCTGCTCGTGGGCGGCGGCCTGGTCGAGCAGCGCGCGGGCGCGGGTGCGCCCGCGTGCGGTGATCGACACCAGCGCATGGCGGCGGTCCTGGGCGCCGTTGCGCCGCGTGACGAGGCCGTCGGCGGCCATGCGGTCGATCAGCTTGGTCAGCGTGGGCTGCTTGGTGAGCGTGATATCGGCCAGCGCGCCGATGGTGCAGTCGGGCCGGTCGGCCAGCGTGGCCAGCACGCGCCATTCGGGCACGGAGAACCCGGCCGCCTCGACTTGCCGGTGGAACTCGCCCGACACAAGGTGGCTGGCCCGCGCCAGCAGGTAGGGCAGGTAGCCGTCTACAAAAGCGTCTGAGGCCACCGGAGCGGGTTTGGGTGAATCCGTCATGGCTGCTGCGTGCCCGGAGGTCAGTCCGTCAGCGGATCGGTGGTGGCAAAGCGGCCGTCGTGGAACACCAGCGGGTTGCCCGCGTCGTCGTGCACGCCGCAGCGCTCCACCTCGCCCACGAAGATGACGTGATCGCCCTCGTCGTAGCGGCTGCGGTTGTGGCATTCGAACCAGGCCAGCGCGTTGGCCAGGATTGGCAGGCCGTTCTCGGACAGGCGGTAGTCGACGCCGGCGAAGCGGTCGCCCTTGAGCGTGGCGAAGCGCTGGCACAGGTCCAGTTGCGAGGCCGACAGCACATTGATGATGTAGTGCGAGCCGTCGCGGAACATCGGCAGGCTGTTGGCGCGCGTGGCCATGCTCCACAGCACCAGCGGCGGATCGAGCGATACCGAGTTGAACGAGCTGGCGGTAATGCCCACGAACGGCGCGCCCGGCGGCGAGCCGGGGCCAGCGCGGGTCGTGATCACTGTCACGCCGGTGGCGAACTGGGACAGCGTGCGCCGGAAGTGCAGCGTATCGAAATCGGGAGAAGCGGCCTTGCCGATGATGCTTGGCTTGGCCTCAGGCATGCCCATAGCGCGGGCTCCACTGGGATCCATGAAATTTCATATATTATTTGCGCTAGCGACAAGAATCACAAGCACAAAGCTAATGCGTCCGCCGGGAGGCATCGGTGGGCTGGCGCACCAAGGCCGCCTCCCCGGGACCCTGCCAGGACTGCGGCAGATCGCACCAGGAGGAGACCTATGCTCATCGAGCAAATCGAGCACCGCTGGCTGGCGGCTTTTCGGCGCACCCTTGAACTGTGCGCCCTGTCCGCCCAGGAAGTGGTTGGGATTGTAACGGAGTCCCAATCCCGACGCGTCAATGTGGAGTTGGCGGAACTGGCGGTGCAGGCGCTGGGCGCCACGCCCGTGCGCATCCGGGTGCCGTCCCCGGCGCTTGCCGCGCCCGCGCCCGTGCGTTCCACCGGCGCCAGTGATGCCTTGCAGCAACTCGCCCCGGTTGTGGCCGCCTTGCAGCGCTGCCACCTGGTGATCGATTGCACCGTGGAGGGCCTGCTGCATGCGCCCGAACTCCCGCTGATCCTCAAAGGCGCCGACGGCATCGTGCCGCGCCTGCTGATGGTCAGCAACGAACATCCCGAAATCCTCGAGCGCTGCCTGCCCGATCCCGCGCTGGAGGGCACCGTGCGCGCGGCCATGAAGCGGCTGCGCGGCGCGCGCGAGATGCGCGTGCATTCGGCCGCCGGCACCGAGCTGCGCGTCGGGCTCGCAAGCGCACGCATCGGCGGCGTCTGGGGCTACTGCAACAAGCCGGGCCAGGTCGCCCACTGGCCGGGCGGCCTGTGCCTGGCCTTCCCCGCCGGCGGTCAGGTCAACGGCACCCTGGTGCTCGCACCGGGCGACGTCAACCTGACCTTCAAGACCTACCTGCGCGACACCATCGTGTGCCATATCGAGGACGACTACATGGTCGGCATCGAAGGGCAGGGCATGGACGCGGACATGATGCGCGGCTACTACGCAGCGTGGGCCGACCGCGAAGGCACGCGCGACGCCTATGCGGTCTCGCATGTGGGCTGGGGCCTGAACCCGCAGGCGCGCTGGGATGCCATGACCTTCTACGACAAGCGCGACTGCAACGGCACGGAGCTGCGCGCCTTTGCTGGCAACTTCCTCTATTCCACCGGCGCCAATGAGGTAGCAGGCCGCCACACGCTGGGCCACTTCGACCTGCCGCTGCGCAACTGCACGATCATGCTCGACGCTGTGAGCGAGGTGGACGCGGGCCGGCTCGCCGGCCCGGCAATGCCCGACGTGGCCCAGACAAACAACAAGGCTAGCGCATGAACGAAAACGTGAACCCTGGCATGACCCAGACCCATGCCAATGGCATGTCCACCATCGCACAGGGCACCGGCCCCGTGGCAGTGGTGATGCTGCATGGCATCGGCGGCGGCAAGGCCGCGTGGCCGGCGCAGCTCGATGCGCTGGCGCAGGCGGGCTATCGCGCGGTGGCCTGGGACATGCCCGGCTACGGCGACAGCGCCATGATCGAGCCGTACGATTTCGCCGGACTGGCGCAAGCCTTGCGGCCGGTGCTGCAGGCCGAGCGCGACGCCGGCCGGCGTGTCGTGCTGCTAGGCCACAGCATGGGCGGCATGGTCGCGCAGGAAGCCTACGCTGCCATGCCGGGACTGATCGACGGCATGGTGCTGTCCGGCACGTCGCCTGCATTCGGCAAGGCCGATGGCCAGTGGCAGCGCGATTTCGTCGCCGCGCGCACGGCGCCGCTCGATGCCGGCAAGACCATGGCGCAGATGGCGGGCGGGTTGGTGCGCGCCATGGTCGCGCCGCAGGCCGAGCCCGACGCGGTGGCGTTCGCCGCCAGCGTGATGGCGGCCGTGCCGCCCGGCACCTATCGCGCCGCCCTGCAGGCGCTGGTGCGTTTCGACCGGCGCGAAGTGCTGGCGCGCATCACGGTGCCGGTGCTGGCGCTGTCCGGCGAGCACGACGCCAACGCGGCGCCCGCCGTGATGGAGCGCATGGCGCAGAAGATCGCCGGCGCCGAGTACCTGTGCCAGCCCGCGGTGGGCCACCTGGCTTGCATGGAGCGCCCGGCGGATTTCAATGCCGCCGTGCTCGGCTTCCTGGGGCGGCATTTCCCGCTGCACTGAATCCACAAAAACATCGAGGCATCGCCACGCGTGTGGCCGATGCCCGGGAGACACCAACATGCCACTGGATTTCATCCCCGCCGTCGGCAGCGCCGATTTCACCGAGGCGCAAGAGCGCCTGCTGACGCTCGCCAACCGGCTCGGCCGCGAGCGCTTTGCCCCGCGCGCGGCGCAGTGGGACCGCGAGGCCAGCTTCCCCTTTGCCAACTACGATGATCTGCGCGAGGCCGGCCTGCTGGCCTTGTGCGTGCCGCGCGAGTTCGGCGGCGAGGGCGCTGACTTCGCCACGTACTGCATGGTGGGCGCGGAGATCGGCCGCTTCTGCGGCGCCACCGCGCTGACCTACAACATGCATATCTGCTCCACCATGTGGACCGGCATGCTGTCCGACGGCATCGCCATGACGCCTGAGCAGCGCGCCGAGCACGAGGCCCGGCGCGAACTGCATTTCGCGCGGGTGGTCAGGGACGGCGCGATCTACGCCCAGCCCTTCTCGGAGGGCTCGGCCGCCGCCGCCGGGCGCGCGCCGTTCGGCACCAGCGCACGCAAGGTGGAAGGCGGCTGGGTGCTCAACGGCCGCAAGATCTTTGCCTCGCTGTCGGGCGCGGCGGATTACTACGGGATCCTCTGCACGGAGGAGTGCGCGGACCATTCGCCCGATATGCGCGACACGCTCTACATCGCGGTGCCGGGCAATGCAGACGGCCTCACCGTGACCGGCGAGTGGGACCCGATGGGCATGCGTGGCACGGTGTCGCGCACGCTGCTGCTCAAGGATGTGTTCGTCGCCGACCAGGAGCAACTGATGCCACGCGGCGTGTACTACAAGGCCGCACAGACCTGGCCGGCGATGTTCTTCACGCTCTCGCCGACCTATCTCGGCGTGGCGCAGGCCGCGTACGACTTCACCGTGCAGTACCTGCGCGGCGAAGTGCCGGGCCAGCCGCCGGTGAAGCGCCGCATGTATCCCACCAAGCAGATCGCGGTGGCGCAAATGCGCATCCAGCTGGAGAACATGCGCTCGATCTTCTGGCGCGTGATTCATGAAGCCTGCGCCAGTCCGTCCAAGGATGCGCGCATGCGCCTGTACGCCGCGCACTACAGCGTGATGGAAGGCGCCAACGATATCGCCCGGCTGGCGATCCGCACCTGCGGCGGGCAGTCCATGCTCAAGGACCTGCCGCTGGAGCGGCTCTATCGCGATTCGCGCTGCGGCGCGCTGATGCTGCCCTGGACCGCCGAGCTGATCCTTGACCGCATGGGCCGCGAGACCCTTTACGAGTCGGGCGAGCGCGACGAATGAGCGAGCGCGCCAACCGGCTGTTCACCGGCACGCCGGAGCCGGGCGCGCTGCTGCGCACGCTGCATGCGCATGCCAGCGCCGCACCGCTGCGCCCGGCGCTGCATAGCCTCGGCTACACCATCGGCTACGGCAAGCTGTGGTGCCGCGTGGAACGCGTCTGCGCGCATCTGGCCGGCACCTGGGGCGTGCAGCCGGGTGACCGCGTGGCCACGCTGTGCCTGAACCACGATCTGCAGCTCGCCATGCTGTTTGCGTGCGCAAGGCTAGGGGCCATCTTCGTGCCGCTGAACTTTCGGCTGGCGGTGCCGGAGCTGAGCGCCATTGCCGCGCATGCAGGCATTCGCGTGCTGTTCCACGATGCGCCGCATGCGCAGGCCGCGGCGGCGGTGGCAGCCGCCTTGCCGGAGCGCGCCGCGCAGGCGCCGATCGATAGCCTGATCGACCGGCCGGCGCCGCTGGACACGCCCCTGCCACGGCCATCGCAGCCGCCCGACGAGGCGCCGCTGCTGCTGGTCTACACCTCTGGCTCCACCGGCCATCCCAAGGGCGCGCTGCATACGCAGGCCGGCTTGCTGGCCAACGCGCGCGCGAGCTGGTGGGCACATGGCATGACGCGGGACGACCATATCCTGTCCGTGCTGCCGTTGTTCCATGTGGGCGGCCTGTGCATCCAGACGCTGCCGGCATTGCTGGCCGGGGCGCAGGTGACGCTGCACCAGCGCTTCGCTCCGCAGGGCTGGCTTGACGCATGCGCGCAGACGCGGGCCACGTTGTCGCTGATGGTGCCGGCCACGCTGCGCGCCGTGCTGGAGCATCCCGGCTGGCCAAGCGCGGATCTCACTTCGCTGCGCGGCGTGATGGCTGGCTCCTCGCCCATTCCGCGCGCGTATATCGATGCCTTCCACGCGCGCGGCATTCCGCTGGGGCAGGTCTACGGCGCCACCGAGACCGGCCCGGTATCGGTCGTGCTGCGCCTGGACCAGGCCATGGCGCGGCCTGGCTATGCCGGCTGGCCCCAGCCTGAGGTGCAAGTACGCCTGGCCGATGCGCAAGGCTTGGAGGTGGCCGATGGCGAAGTGGGAGAGCTCTGGCTCGCGGGTGCCAACCTGATGCGGGGCTACTGGCGGCAGCCGGACCATGCGGATTTCCGCGATGGCTGGTTCCGCTCGGGCGACCTTGCGCATCGCAATGCCGATGGCTGTATCGAGGTGGTGGGCCGCAGCAAGGACATGATCATCTCGGGCGGGGAGAACATCTATCCGGCCGAGATCGAGAACGCGCTGCTGGGCTTGCCCGGGGTGCTGGATTGCGCGGTGGTGGGGCTGCCAGACGCGCGCTGGGGCGAGGTGCCGATTGCCGTCGTGGTCCCTGCCTCTGGCGCGGATCGTGCCGCGTTCGCGCCAGAGGCGCTGCGTGAAACGCTGGCGCTGTCGATTGCGCGGTTCAAGCTGCCGCAGCGGGTTGTGCTGGTGGATAGCCTGCCCAAAAGCGCGCTTGGCAAGGTGCTCAAGCCCCAGTTGCGGGCGATGGTGGCGGCGTCGTTGAGCTAGCGTGCGGCCGGCCATGTCCCTGCGCGGCATCCTGCCGGCCCTGCAGAGCCTCGGCCAGGAACGCCACGAACGCGCCCACCTTCCGTTGCAGGTGCCGGTGGCTGGCATAGAGCGCGTAGATGCTCCGGCCGGCCAGTGCATGCTCCGGCAGTACCCTGACCAGCTCGCCACGCGCAAGCAACGGCAGCGCGATAAACGAGGGCAGCGCGCCGATGCCCAGCCCGGCCAGCAGCATATCGCTGAGCAGCAGGCTGTTGTTGGCCGAGAAGCGCGCCGGTACCTCGATGCTGGTGGTGCCTTGCGGCCCCTCCAGGTGCCAGCTGCCGGGATAGTCGGCCAGCTGGTAGGCCAGGCAGTCGTGGCCGCGCAGGTCCTCGACGGTGCGCGGCGTGCCGCGCGCCGCCAGGTAGGCGGGGGCGGCGCAGATGGTTTGCTCTACCTCACCCAGCCGCCGTGCGATGAGGGACGAGTCCGTCAATGCCGAGCGGATGCGCAGCGAGACGTCGAAGCCCTCCGACACCACGTCCAGCAAACGGTCGTCCAGGGTCAGTTCCACCTGCACCAGCGGGTAGCGCGCCATGAAGCTCACCAGCAAGGGCGAAAGCACCTTTAGCCCGAACGACAGCGGCGCGTTCACGCGCAGGCGGCCGCTGATCTCGTCCGTGCCGGCGGCTGTTGCGCGTTCCAGCGCATCCAGCTCGTCGAGCAGGCGGCAGCATTCGGCAAAGTAGGCGCGGCCGGTTTCCGACAGGCGCATGCGGCGCGTGGTGCGCTGGATCAGCAGCGCGCCCAAGCGTGCCTCCAGCTGGCGCACCTGCTTGCTGACCGCGGCGGTCGACTGCCCGAGATCGGCGGCAGCCTGGCTGAAGCTATCGCGTTCCACCACGCGCCGGAAGGTGCGCATCGCCGCGAGCAGATCCATATATTTTCCTGTCAGTTGAATATGTTTGTCCGAATTCGCAGATTATCTACCATCGGATGCCTAATAGGATGGCAGCATGCCTTCCACGTTGCTGTGGAAAGCGCCAATCCAGTCAGGAGTCCCCCATGTTCCAGCGCCTTACCCCTACCGCCGGCACCACGCGCCGCCTGGCCGCCTTTTCCATGCCGCTGCTGTTCGCGCTGCTGAGCGCTGCCGCCGGCGCAGCACCCCAGGTGGGCGTCAGCCCCTGGGGTCCCAAGGATGAGATCGGCCGCCTCAACCTCATTACCCCAGCCTCGCGCGCGGCCATCATGGCGCGGGTTTCCGGCACGCAGGCCTACGACCTGGCGGTGGACTATTTCATCGGCATGCCGAGCTGGCAGGCCGCCGGCGATCCGCCGTACCAGATGTGGATGACCCATACCCCGCACGGCAACCTGGTGGCCGACTCCATGCAGGTGGGCGAGGCGATGAACCGGCATGTCAGCTACAGCGGCTCGGCGGTCTCCATGTACGCGCACATGGGCACCCATATCGATGCGCTGAACCACTTCGGCCTGAACGGCAAGATCTGGAACGGATACTCCGCCGCCGAGCACCTGGGCGATCGCGGCTGGAAAGTGACCGGCGCGGAGAAGCTGCCGCCGATCGTCGCCCGCGGCGTGCTGATCGACGTGGCCGCGGCCAAGGGGCTGGACATGCTGCCCGACAACTACCGCGTGACCCGGCAGGACCTGCGTGAGGCGCTGGACAAGCAGGGCGTGGCGCTGCAGCAGGGCGACGTGGTGCTGATCCGCACCGGGCGCATGCAGCACTATGAAAACGCCCAGGCCTATATGGCCAACCCGCCGGGCCTGGGCCTGGATGCGGCCAGGTTCCTGGTCGAGGAAGGGGGCGCCATGGTGGTGGGGGCCGATAACCTGAGCTTCGAGGCGTTCCCGGCGGAGGTGCCCGACAATTACCTCCCCGTACACACCTATCTGTTGGCGCAGCAGGGCGCACCGATCATCGAACTGGTGAACCTGGAGGCCTTGTCGCGAGACCGCGTCTATCAGTTCGCCTTTATTGGCGCCTCATTGAAGTTCCGCGGGGCCGACGCAGCACCGATCCGGCCGGTCGCCTTGCCGATCCGCTAGCCGGAGCGGCTGCGCTGCGCGGCGGCCTCGACAGACTCTGGCGGCGGGACGGGTGCCGAACGAGTATGCTACCTATTGTCACGAGCCGGAGAGATCAAGATGGACAACGAGCATGAGGTAGCCACGCTGGGTGGCGGTTGTTTTTGGTGCCTGGAAGCGGTGTACCAGCAAGTCAAGGGCGTACGGGCCGTGGAGTCGGGCTATACCGGCGGCCACGTGAACCATCCGACTTACGAGCAGGTGTGCGGCGGCGACACCGGGCACGCCGAAGTGGTGCGCGTGACCTTCGATCCCACGGTGATCAAGTTCCGCGAGATCCTCGAGATCTTCTTTGCCATCCACGATCCCACCACCCTCAACCGGCAGGGCAACGATGTCGGCACGCAGTATCGCTCGGTGATCTTCACCAACACGGAGCCGCAGCGCGCCATGGCCGAGTATGTGATGCGAGAGGTGGCGGAGCACAAGCTCTACGATGCGCCGCTGGTGACGCAGGTCGAGCCCACGCAACCTTACTGGCGCGCGGAGGAAAGCCATCAGAACTACTTCCAGAACCACCCGAACCAGGGCTATTGCTCGTTCGTGATTTCACCCAAGCTGGCCAAGTTCCGGCAGAAGTTCGCGCATCACCTGAATCGTTGACGCGCCGGGCCTGCGCTCAGCTCGCTTCCAACTGCTCGGCAATGGCCTCGGCCAGCCGTACGCAAGTCAACGGCGCGGAGCCTTCCGCCTTGTTGCTGACGATCACGTAGGCGGGCTGGCCCGCGCGCAGCGTGCGTACCACCTGCTCGGCGATCACCGCGCGGGTATGCGGGTCTTCGTCGATCAGCCGGTCAAACGGCGCGTAGCGGGATTCGGCCTGCTCGTAGGCAAAGCCCGCATGCAGCATCCACCGCAGCACCAGGGGGCCTGGTGCACCCCCATCCATCAATGCCTGTGCCGGCAATTGTCGTTCGGCCGGCGGCATGCGTTCGCGCGCGGACAGGCAGAAGCGCACGCCGCGTGCGCGCAGCAGCTTGATGAAGCGCGGCGTGAGCAAGGCGGCATCGCGCAGTTCCACCGCGTAGCGGGCATCGGGCGTGGTGGCGGCGTCGAGCGGTGGCAAGGCGCCGAGGAAGGCGTCGAGCCTCGACAGAAAACCGGCGCTATCGGCGGCCATCGCGCCTAGCGGGGAGAGCTGGAACAGCAGCGGCCCGCATTTGGCGCCAAGGCCCGCAGTGGCAGGCGCGACGAAGTCGCGCGCGGCGATCTCGGCATCGAGGAAGCTGGCGTTGGCCAGCCGGCCGGCGCCTTCGGAGGTGCGCAGCCACGGATCGCACACGCTGGCGGGCGCCTTGACCAGGAAGCGGAAATGCGCCGGCACCTGGGCGGCGTAGGCAACGTAGTCGGCAAGCGGGATCGGCGCGTAGAACCCGCGATCGATGCCGGCGGCGCGCAGCAAGGGATGCTGCGAATAGGCGGCCAGGCCTTTGCGCGAGAGCAGGCTGTCGGTGTACTCGCCCTGGTAGACCAGCCCGTTCCAGCCGCCGTAGGACCATGACGATGTGCCGAGATGCAGGCCGGCCGGCAGGCGTTGCGCCAGCGCGAGCAGGGCGGGGTCCGGGGGCGGCGCTAGTACGGTCTTGCCGCGCGACGGCTTGGTGGCAGCGGCTTCGGTCGGGGTGGCTCCGGCAAGCGGTGCGGCATTGCCGGCAGCGGCCACCCCTGGCGGCTCCAGCAAGCCGCCGAACAGGTCTTCAGTCAAGCCGATTTTCAGTCAAGCGATTTGTCGTAGATGTAGCGGCGCGACCAGGGCAAGCTCTGCGACGAGAGGCCGGCCTTGTGGCAAACCACCTGGTAGATCGACATCTGGTCGGTATCGAAGGCATGGCCGCAGCCTGCCAGGTAGACGCGCCAGATGCGGTATTTCTTTTCGCCCACCATGGCGCGGATGGTATCACCCTGCGCTTCGAAGTTGTCCGCCCAATGCTGCAGCGTGCGCCGGTAGTGACCGCGCATCAGCTCCACATCGGTGGCCTCCAGGCCGCCGCGTTGCAGGGTGTTGAGCACCATGCCGATGTGCGGCAGCTCGCCCTGCGGGAACACGTATCGATCCATGAACTCGGAGCCGTCCATGGGCGTGGCGCCGCTGTCGGGGTCCGGCGATGTGATGCCGTGGTTCATGGCAAAGCCATCATCGGCCAGCAGCTCGCGCATGCGGCCGAAATAGGCGGCGAGGTTGTTCTTGCCGACGTGCTCGAACATGCCGACGCTGGTGATGCGGTCGAAGGTGCCGGCGGTGTCGCGGTAATCCTGCAGGCGGATCTCGATGCGGTCGGACAGGCCCGCCTGCCTGACGCGTTCCGTCGCCAGGTCGAACTGGTTCTGCGACAGCGTGATGCCGACGCAGCGCGCGCCGAACTTCTGCGCCGCACGGATCACCAGCGCGCCCCAGCCGCAGCCGATGTCGAGCAAGGTCTGTCCGGGCTGCAGCCGGATCTTGGTCAGGATGTGGTCGATCTTCTTGCGCTGGGCCGTGGCAAGGTCTTCATTGCCATGCTCGAAGTAGGCGCAGGAGTACACCATGCCCGGGTCCAGCCAGAGCCGGTAGAACTCGTTGGATACGTCGTAGTGATACTGGATCGAGGCCTTGTCCGCTGCCTTGGTGTGGGCGAAATGCTGGGCCACGCGTGCCAGTGCGCCGCCGGCTTGCGCGCTGGCGGCAGCCGAGAAGCGGTAAGCCACGGCGATGATATCGCTGAGCTTGCCGTCCAGGTCGATCTTCTCCTGGACATAGGCCTCGCCGAGGTTGTCCAGGCTGGGCGTGAGCAACAGGGGCAGGGCGCCCGCCTCGCGTACGGTCAGGGTCACCGCTGGCTGCTCGAAACGGCCGAGCGGATACTCGTTGCCGTTCCATAGCCGCAACCTCACGGGGAGATTGGCCCGGTCGCGCAGGTCGGCGATCCAGTGGTCCAGTTGCTTGTCCAGTGCTTGCTTGAAAAACATGCGGCCTCCCTCCTGATGGTTGCGGCACACTCCTCGAACTACAGCACAGGGCAGGCGGGGCCTGCTCCTGATGGCCGCTTCCTCGCAAGACTGGAAAGCGACCCTGACTTACTTTACGACAATTCCTAATATTGTGCAGTGCGCGACCTCGGCGGCCGGCGGCACCGCGCTCACGGTACTCAGGGCGACAGGCGCACGATCTGCCAGCTGCCATCCGGCGCCAGGCGGTAGGCGATCCGGTCGTGCAGGCGCGACGGGCGTCCCTGCCAGAACTCGATGCGGGTCGGCACCAGCCGGTAGCCGCCCCAGTGCGCCGGGCGCGGCGGGTTATCGCCGAACTTGGCGCGGAAATCCGCTTCGCGCTGCTCCAGCACCGTGCGGTCCGCTACCTCGCGGCTCTGCTCCGAGGCCCACGCCCCGAGGCGCGAGCCCAGCGGGCGCGACGCATAGTAAGCATCGCTCTCGCTATCGGTCACTTTTTCAACGTGTCCTTCCACGCGTACCTGGCGCTCCAGCTGCACCCAGTGGAACAGCAGCGCCGCGCGCGGGTTGGCGGCAAGGTCCAGGCCCTTGCGGCTTTCATAGTTGGTGAAAAACGTAAAGCCCTGGGCGTCCATGCCCTTGAGCAGCACGATGCGTGCCGAAGGCTGGCCGTCGGCGTCGACGGTGGCCAGCGTCATGGCATTGGGTTCCGGGAGCTTGGCGTGGATGGCTTCATCGAACCAGCGCTGGAACTGGCTGATGGGATCGGACGCCACATCGGATTCGGACAGCGATCCGAGTACGTAGGTGCGGCGGAGGTCGGCGAGTTGGGTCATGTCGGATCAGGTATCGAGTCAGCAGGCCGCGCGCGGGGCAAGCATGCATGGCGCCGGCGGCCTGTCTGATTTGAGTATAGCGAAAGCGCAGCAGACCGCATTTGCGCGCACGCAACCCATGCGCGATGCCGTGGGCGCCTCAGGCCGGCGGCTGGGGCAGCTTGCGGGCCTGGCCGCGCGAGTAATAGCCGGCCACGCCCATTGCCCCTGCCATCGACAGGAAAATCGGCAGCATGCCAAGCGCCGTGCCGACCACGCCAAAGGTCAGCGGCCACACCACCTGGCTGGTATTGAGCACGGCCGAGCGCAATCCCAGCGCCTCGCCGGCGCGCCCGGTGGGCGAAGCCGTGTGCAGGATGTTCATGACATTGGGCTGGGCGCTGCCGAGCGCCAGGCCCAGCAGGAACGCCAGGCAGCACATCAGCCAGAATTCGGTCACGAAGGGGTAGAGCAGGTAGGCCACCGCCCCGACCAGCAGCGCGACCCGGATCACCTTCCACTCCGAGAGCCGGCGCGAGACCAGCGGCATCGCCACGCGGATGGCGAAGGTGGCAATGGCGAAGGCGCCCAGCACCCAGCCGATCGACGACGGCGAGAGTCCGACCCGGGTGCCCTGGATGGGAATGAGGAAGGCGTGCAGGTCCCAGGCCGCGGACAGGACCGCGCTGGCGATAAAGACCGCGCGCAGTTCCGGGTGGGCAAGCAAGCCAAGGGTGGAGTTGCGGGTGCCGTCCACGATCGCGCTGCGCGCCGCCCGCCCGCCCTGCGCCGGCAGCCGCCCGCGCACGAAATGCAGGCCGATCAGCCCGGCCGCGGCCACCGCCACCAGCACGAAGAAAGCAGGCCGGTAGCCAGCGTGTTCGATCACATAGCCCATCACCACCGGGCCCAGCGTGCCGGAGAACGACAATCCCAGCGCGTGCAGCGTGTAGTTGCGCAGCCGCGTGCCATCGGTGGAAATCTGTCCGATCAGCAGTTGCATGGCGACCTGCACCAGCATGAAGCCGACGCCGATCAGCGCGCAGGAAAGATAGAGCGCTGCGATGCCCGGCCACACCGCCGGCAACAGCGTGCCCGCGACCACCATCAGCGAGCCCGCGGTCATCGGCTTGCGCGGCCCGATCTCGTCGATGCGCTTGCCCGCATGGATCGCCAGCAGCATCGGCAGCAGCGCATAGAGCGACATCAGGATGCCGAGCGTGACGGTCGAGGCTTTGAGCGAGAGGGCGAACAGCGAAACCACCACGCGGCTGGCATTGAAGGCTACATGATTGCACACCGTTAGCGCGATCAGGCAGCTGATCGGCGGGACGGTGGCGTGTAGCGGCGTCATGCAGGGTCGGGGGCTGGAAGGGAAAATCGGGGAAAACAAGTGCGGCCGAGACCGCACCCTGAGAAGGACGCCAGCCTCGAAATGCATCGGAGCCGGACATCCGCTTCATGCCACGTATTGAAAACTTCGTTGTAAATGGCCGTTTAATTATGCGATCGAACGTGGGCGATACACAACGATGGCTTGCGTTGCAATGCACCAAAGTGTTGCGAAATTGCGTCGTCGAAAGGATGAGTGTCGCAAACAAGCAACGTCGCAGGTTGCTGCCGGGCTGGCGCGGTGGCGTTCAGCCGTCTTTTCAGCCGCCCTGATAGAGCGAGTTGCCCGGCGCCGGCCGCTCGGGTGTGGCGGGGCGCGACGGTTCAGCGGGCTTGACCGGCGCCGCGGCCGCAGGCGCGGATTGCGCGTCTGGCGACGGTGCGGGGCCGGCCGCCTGGTTGGTCTTGCCGGTCTTCGGGTCGCGGTAGGTCTGCCCGGGCGGCGGGGCGGTCGGGCGCGTGCGAATCTCCGCCAGCAGCTTGCCGCACTGGCTGTCGGGGGCAGCGGAGAGATCGATCAAGGGCAGGACTGCCGTGGCCACCGGCGCTGCCAGCGCCAGTGCCACCACGCCGCCGGTGCGCAATGCCAGCACGCCGATGTCCGGGCTGACCGAGGGTTTTTTCAGCGTGCCGCCTACATAAAGCGGCGAGCGCAGCGAGAAGATGCGCAGGCCCTTGGAATCCGGCCGCACGGTGAGCGCAAGCCGCTCGCTGGCAAGGTCGATGGCGCCGCTGGTGTCGATCACGGCGTCGTGCGTATCGATGACGAAGACGCGCGAGCGCGCCACGCCGTTGGTGAAGCTGAAGTCGCTGACGCCGCAATTGATCTGCACCGGCTTGTCGCCGAACAGCTTGGAGATCACCACGCTGCCCACGTTCAGGCCCATCGCCTCGAGCAGGAACTTGCTGACCGTGCCGTTTTCCACCAGCAGCTTGGCTTCGCCATTGGACGAGCCTAGCAAGGCCGCCACCGAGTTGCCGGTGGCGCTCAGCTTGGCACTGCCGTTGACCTCGCCGACGCTGGCGCGCATCGTCTCGAATTTCGGGAACAGCTGCTTGAGCTTGAGGTGGCGTGCCTTCATGTCGATGGTGGCCGCCAGCGGCTCGCGCTTGCCATTGAGCTGCAGGGAAGACGTCAGGTTGCCGCCGGCCACGCCAAAATTCAGCGGGTCCAGCGTCAGCACGCCATCCTCGAGCTTGAGATGGGTGGCGAGGTCGGTGATCGGCAGGTCGACGGTACGGATGATGCGCTTGCCGGTGAACTTCACGTCGGCGTCGATGCTGTCCCAGCGCTCGGTGCGGAACGGCGCCACCGGCAGCGCCTTGTCGGCGGGCTGGCGCACTGTGCTGTCGGGGGCCGCCTGCCCGGGCTTGGCGTTCGCACCAATCAGCGGGGCCAGGTCCTCGAAGCGCAGCTGGTTCGATTCCAGTTCGCCCGACAGCATGGGGCGCGGCTGGCGCTGCGTGTAGGTGAGCGAGCCGTTCAGGTCGCTGCCGCCGACGCGCCCGGAAAACTTGTCGTAGCGGTACACGGACGCGCCCTTGCGCAATGTGGCAACGAGCCGGCCACGGGTCTCGTAGGGCGGGGTGCTCGGCAGCACGATGCCGGTCAGTGCGTACAGCTTGGCCATACTGTCGCCCGACAGCTGCAGGTGCATGTCGAGCGCGCCCAGGTGGGCGGGGTTGGTCAGCGTGCCTTCCACGACCGCGCGGGTATTGCCCACCCGCACATCGGCCTGCAGGGGGAAGGGATCCTGGGTGTCGCGCAGGCTCAACACCGTGCCGGCCTTGCCGGTGGCGTTGATGGTGGCCTGGTTGTAGCGTCCCGTGGCCTTCCAGCGGATGCCATAGCGCTGGCCGGCGTTGCCGGCGGCGCCTGTGCCGCCGGGCTGGCCGGCCGCGCTGG